>DONH01000330.1 GCA_003509235.1 Planctomycetaceae bacterium | reverse complement strand
AACACCTGTGATCTCTTCGGTCACAGTATGTTCAACCTGAATACGTGGATTGACTTCGATGAAATAAAATCTGTTGGCGTCAGCATCGACAAGGAATTCAACTGTTCCAGCATTTTCATAATTAGCAGTGCGTCCAATGGCGATTGCAGCGTCACAGATCTGCTCTCGTATGGTCGGAGAAATATTTGGCGCTGGAGCTACCTCAACAACTTTTTGATGCCGACGCTGAACAGAACAGTCGCGCTCGTAAAGGTGTACAAGATTTCCATGCGTATCTCCGAGAAGTTGTACTTCGATGTGTCTGGCACGTTCGATAAACTTTTCAATGAAGACGCTTGTACTGCCAAAAGCAGTTTTACTTTCGCGCTGAGCACTCTCGAGTGCAGCTGGCAGGTCCTCTTTGCTCCGTACAATTCGCATCCCACGACCACCGCCACCATGAGCCGCCTTGAGCATGACAGGGAATCCGAGTTCTTCGGCAGTCTTAATGGCCTCTTCGAGGCTTTCGAGAGCGCGTGACGACCCCGCGAGAATCGGGACACCAGCACGTTCCGCGAGTTCCCGAGCGGCGGTTTTATCACCGAGGTTTTCTAAAAGTTCAACTCGTGGTCCAACAAAGATGATTCCAGCTTCGCTACAAGCCTGAGCGAATTGTGCGTTTTCTGAGAGGAATCCATAGCCCGGATGAATCGCATCAACGTTGTGTTCTTTTGCAAGCGAAACGATTCCATCAATATCCAGGTAGCTTCGTAATGGTTCGCCAGGGCGTCCGACAACATACGCTTCGTCTGCTTTAAAACGATGTAAAGAGAACCGGTCTTCATGGGCATAAATTGCTACGGTTCGCATTCCGAGCTCATGTGCTGAACGAAAGACTCGGATGGCAATTTCACTACGATTCGCAACAAGAAGTTTGCGGATTGGTTGCATGACAGTGACTTCGTATTCAATGAAAAATTAGTGTGTCGCTTAAAAGCGATTGTTACGGCACAGGAGGTTTTTCAGGCGGCAAAAAGCCAATGTCAGGCGGCCTTCATAAACTTTCCGACCCAAATCCTGCTTAGGGACTAATGGTACCGTGCGTTCGCAGTCGGTCATACAGGGGAGACGTGTCGCCGAGGAATAATGGCCTCTGGGAATTGGCGGTGGGTATCGTTCACGTGCGTGAATGATCTTCAGCGTAGCTGGCTCTTAGATATGCTGGCATTAATTCAGCTGGTGGAGTAGTCATGCCCTTTTCAAACATTGCCAGACCAATACACGATAATGTGCGGGTGTGTGGATACCATGCTGCGACTGGTGGGACTTTCAGCGTTCCGGAGTTGTCATGAATTTCATGGATAATATCGTGTTGCATGGCGAGGCCCGGACCGGTGACGAGAGAGCCTGGAGCCAACGTTTTGTGCCACTCATCAGGTTTCCTCAACGTGCCCTCACCAATCGTCCAAATGAGGCTGTCCGCTGGTCGTGACGCTGTTGTGACATAGAGTTCTCCGCGGCCAGCATCAAAAATGACCTCCACTCGATCGCACGAACCGCATTCTGCAACGGCCTGAGTTGCCAGGCAGGATGCTGTTGACACGCCTACAAGGGGGCAGTCATTTGTCCACGCAAGTGCTTTCGCTGTCGTGACGCCTACTCTGAGGCCCGTAAATGGACCGGGGCCCGTTGCGATAACAACAAGGGCAACCTCATTGAGTGGCCAGCCTGCTGACTCAACGAGTGCAACAAGAGTTGGCATGAGGTGTCGTCCCTGCCCACCCTCTTCAGGGAGCTGAGTTTCCTGTAAAAGGAAATTTCCAATGCGATCTGACTCGGGTTTTCCGGCGTCGTGTGACGGCAGAGTCCCAACTGCCACGCTGCCCGGACTAGTGCTGGTCTCGATAGCTAGAAACTTGTGAATTGAGGGCATGTGGAGAGTCTGCTTGACCGCAACCGAACAGTGAACAAAACTTACTGTAGTATTATGGAGTATGTTGATTCAGAGAGCACACCAGAAAAATCGGATTTAGCTTTTATTTTGGTGTGTCAAAATTTTCTGCACTATTTTTCGGCGTCTTAGCGTGTGCCCTGTTAGATCGCCACAACACTGATTACTGAGGCTGATCCAGCGACAGGGAAGTACTTGTGAAGATTGCACTGATTAGTGACATTCATGGAAATCTGGAGGCACTCACTGCAGTTCTTCAGGATATTGAAGAGCAGAGTGTTGATGCTCTCTACTGCCTTGGTGACATCGTCGGATATGGCCCTAATCCATGCGAGTGTCTTTCTACTGTTCGTGATCGATGTGAGAAAATAATTCTTGGGAATCATGATCAAGCAGCCCTATTTGATCCGGATGGATTTAATGTCGGAGCCGAACGAGCAATTCGTTGGACCCGTGACCAACTTGAGTCTCATGATCAGCGATCGCGTCGATCAGAGGAGAACCTCTTTGATTTCCTTGGTGAATTACCAAGGAGCTTTAAGGAAGGGGAGATACTTTTTGTTCATGGATCAGCACGACGGCCGCTCGATGAGTATGTGTTTCCCGAAGATATCTACAACCCATTGAAACTAAAGCATATTTTCGAATTGGTGTCTCGTCTCTGCTTTCAAGGTCATACGCACATTCCTGGAGTCTTTACTATTGCGCCGGAATTCGTGGCTGCGGCCGTTGGGCCGGGTACGACTGAGGTCAAGATGGTCTTGCCTGCCACCAAGGCCATGATCAACGTTGGATCGGTCGGGCAGCCCAGAGACAATGACCCTCGATCCTGTTATGTCATTGTCGAAGATTTTGAAACCGTGCGTTATCGGCGAATACAATATGATATGAAAGTGACCTGCGACAAGATTTACAATATCCCTGAACTAGACAACTTTCTCGGTGATCGGCTGTTGGTAGGGCGTTAATAAAAACTGGGGACGCCCCCTCCTGATTGCATCGAAAACAGGCTACACTACCCTTTTTCCCGCTGGATTACCGTGGAACGACGCTACGCTGTTTTTATCGCTCTTTCATTGGCTGCTGTTCTCAGCAGTCAGATCATGCGCTCAATTCTGTTTCCGCAGGCAGAAGAAAAGCCGCCTGTTGTAAATCCCGTTGTGGACGGCGATGCAAAGGGTCAGGAAAACCCTGTCAGACCAAAAGAAGAACGTGGTCCCACCACTGAAGAACCAAATCGTTCTGCCGGAGATCCACCAACAAAAGAGTCAGGAAGTGAAGTAACGCCAGATTCGGAGCCTTCGGCAACACAATCGGCACCCCGTCGTCACCTGTCGTTGGGGTCACTGAATCCTGATGCTCCGGCCGGCATGCTGGTGACGTTGTCGAGTCGTGGCGCGACTGTTGAGCGCATTGAATTAGCAGGCGAGCAGTTTCATGATCAGGATGATCGTGGGGCCTACATTGGGCACTTTGCAGCAGATGTCGTTCCTGAGGGGTGCCGACTCAATGTTGTTGGTGATGGGACACCAGCAGAAATCGGAGGGCTTCAGGCTGGGGACGTCATTGTTCGCGTAGCAGATTCAACCACTCCTGATCCACAGAGTCTTGCGGCTGTTTTGTCCCGCTTGAAACCTCGCCAGATTGTTTCTGTTACCTTCCGTCGGCCACAAGGAGAAGCACTA
>DONH01000353.1 GCA_003509235.1 Planctomycetaceae bacterium | reverse complement strand
GGTCGCTGGGAGGGGCTCTTCTTGGCGGAGGTCGTTGGCGACAACGGGCGTCGTTTGTTGCGTTTGCTGTCCAAAACACGGGGCACAATGCGCGTTGGTGAACGAATCGTAGTAATAGACAAAGATGGAGGAGATCAGGCCGTCCTTGAACTTGTCGCCCGCGATACGGGAGGGACTTGGTTAGTCGATCCGTGCTCAGACGAGCCAACATTTGATTTTCTGTCTCGCGTCGGCCGGGTTCCTCTGCCGGGATACATTCGGGAGGGAATAGCTCGGAGAGAAGACGTTGAAAGATACCAGACAGTCTTTGCAGAACGGCCTGGATCAGCAGCAGCGCCAACAGCAGGTCTTCACTTTACGCCCTCGCTGCTAGATGAACTAGAGGGCAGGGGTGTAAAGCGTGCAGAGGTTACTTTGCATGTTGGAATTGATACATTTCGACCAATTGGCACAGAAAAGATTGATGAGCATGCAATGCATTCTGAGTGGTGTGCTGTTTCTGAGGAAACGGTAGCAGCTGTTCGTCGAACTCAGCAGCTCAGTGGAAGGGTCGTGGCTGTCGGTACAACCGCTGTCCGTTCTCTTGAAACGGCTGCAAAGGCTAGAACGGCTGAGTCGTATGTTGGTGCAACAGACCTGTATATCCGCCCCGGGTATTCTTTTTGTGCAGTAGATGGCATGTTAACAAATTTTCATATGCCAAGAACGACATTAATGGTGCTTGTGAGCACCTTTGCTGGACATGATCTCATCAGGGACGCATATCAGGAGGCGGTTCGGACCGGGTATCGGTTCTTGAGTTATGGCGATGCAATGCTGATTTTGTAGTAAAAAAATGTCTATCAGGTTTTTCCTCATAGGCGTTCTTAAAAAAACAGCCGATCGTTGTATGATGCAATGAGATCCTAGGATAAAAATAGTTCCCGTTTTGAAACTTGAAAAAGGAGTTACGCTCGTGGCCTCTCTACCTCAGGAAGATGTTTTGGTGGTACCTCGTTCAGTGTTGGAGCGGGCGGGGTTGTTCCAGGGGTTTTGCGGAGAAGTTGAAAAATACCTCCCAATCCTTCTTGACTCGAATCAAACACTTTGGATGCCACGTGAGAAAGCAGAAGAGGATCCATCATTTAAGCAGCTAATTCCGTATTGCCTGCTTGCATGGTCTGGTCCTGATGGAGTGAAGCAGTATTTTTCATATACGCGTGGCGGTGGGCAGGGTGAAGTACGACTCCGGACCAAACGTTCTATTGGTGTTGGCGGCCATATTGCCAGTACTGATGGAGAGCATGGTGACAATGCATCGTATGAAGCCGGTATGCTTCGGGAGCTACAGGAAGAAGTGGCCATTAGCAAAGGATTTACGAGTCGATGCGTGGGGCTTATTAATGATGATGCGACTCCCGTTGGAAGTGTGCATCTTGGAATTGTTCATGTACTCGAGTTGCAATCCCCCGAGGTGGAATCTCGTGAGGCCGACTTGCTCGAATGCGGGTTTCAATCGTCTGAGGAGTTACTCGCTGATCGAAAACAGTTCGAAACATGGTCTCAGATTGCTTTGGAAGCCGTTGCAGCTGGCGTCCTTGCGTGAGTCTCGAACCAAATACTTCGGGTGCATTCATATAGAATTGGTAAGGAATATTCAGTGATACCCGACAATGGTTCTGTTTATCTGGACAATCATGCAACCACTCGAGTTGACCCCGATGTGGTTGAATCGATGATCCCGTGGTTTTCAGACAACTACGGAAACGCAGGCAGTGGCACGCATGCGATGGGAATACAGGCACGTGATGCTGTGGAGGCAGCAAGGCAGCGTGTGGCGCAATCGGTCGGCGCGACTCCTCGAGAGATTGTTTTTACCAGTGGAGCGACTGAAAGTATCAACTTGGCGATGGTCGGCGCGGTAAGTCGTCAGTCATTGAAAAAGTGTGTTGTCCCCGAAACAGAGCATGCAGCCGTCCTCGATGTGGCTGATCAACTCGAGAGGCAAGGCCTTTTTGTCTGTCGGTTGCCGGTTGCAACAAAAGAGAGCAAAGCTCCTGGTTCCCTTGATCTCGATCGCCTTGATGAGATGGTCCGGTCGGGGCCAGCTCTTGTTTCGGTTATGTTCGCAAATAATGAGATCGGCTTGGTGCACCCAATTTCAGACATTGCTGACATTGTGCATGCCCATGGTGCTTTACTTCATGTCGACTGTGCGCAGGCAATTGGGAATTGTTCTTTGGATGTAACTGCACTTGGTGCTGACTTAGCCAGTTTCTCAGCGCACAAGTGTCATGGCCCAAAAGGAGTTGGTGCTCTGTATGTTCGGCGGCAAGAACGAAATGTAAGGATTGATTCACAGGTTTTTGGCGGTGGTCAGGAACGCGGCATTCGAAGTGGAACACTGAACGTGCCCGGTATAGTTGGAATGGGTCGTGCTTATGAGCTTGCAGGCGAAAGGCTGGACAGCGCCATAAAACAGATGGCTGCTTTACGGACAAAACTTTGGAATCGACTGTTGGAGTATATCCCTGATGTACAATTGAATGGTCCGCCGATTGAATCAGGCTTACGACTTCCCAATAACTTGAATATTCTTGTCCCGGGTATTGATGGGGCGACGTTACTTGCAGAACTTTCTCGAACCGGAGTAGCTGCGAGTTCAGGTAGTGCATGCTCGAGTGAACAGCCAAGGCCTAGTCATGTCCTCCGTGCCCTAGGATTATCTGAGGAAGAAGCCCGACAAAGTATCCGATTTGGGGTCTCAAGAATGAGTACATTTGAAGAGATCGAGTTGGCCGCTGAGCGGCTGAAAGCAGCGGTTCAGTCTCTTGGTCGTCTGTAAGTCCTGTTCGGATTTTCTGCTAAACCGTTAAAAAGTAGTCCAGAGAGTCAACTTCTTTCGGTATCAGTACAACGCCCTTTGCCGCTAATCAGGACCGGGATAAACTATATTTGGATGCTCGAGGGCATTCTCGCGACGTATCAAATGACAAATTGCATTTGATGATAGCTGCTTGCAACGGCTGTCGCGCTTCTCGAAACAACTAGCAAACTCCTACGGAGACTTTTACTATGTCGATTACGCTTACTGAAAAGGCAGCCAGCGAAGTCAAGAAAATCATTACAGATCAAAAACTTGAGGACGGCACAGTCCTTCGCATCGGCGTTGCCGGTGGTGGATGTAGTGGGTTTCAGTATTCGTTGGGTTTTGATACTCAATTTGACCCAAAGGCTGATTCGAAAACTGACCAGCACGGTATTGCAGTTGTCGTTGACAAAAAGAGTGATCTCTTTCTTGATGGGACAACGCTTGATTTCCATGAAGGAATTGATAAACGGGGATTCACCTTCGATAACCCAAATGCTTCGAAAAGCTGTGGTTGTGGAAGTTCATTCCAGGCCTGATCAACTTCGCGGTAAGCTGTAGAGGAGGTCCGGTGGCGGCCGAAAAAGTTTTTATTGTCGGTATTGGTGACGATGGCATTGAGGGAATGACCGCCCATGCCGTAAAGATTGTTGAATCGGCCAATATTTTGCTAGGCCCTGACTCATGCAGTGCTCTCCTGTCTGCAGACATGCAGAGACGGCTGGAAGCCGTCTCAAGTCTTGAAGAGTTGGTTGACCGCATTGAGGAATCTGGCGGTCAGCACAAAATTGTTGTCTTGGCATCAGGGGATCCCCTTTTCTATGGAACGGCACGTTACGTGTGTGCGAAACTTGGAAAGGAGAGATTTGAGGTTGTTCCTCATGTGAGTAGCATGCAGCTCGCTTTTGCCCGGGTTAAAGAGAGTTGGGAGGATGCATATCTTGCAAATCTTTCTGGGTTGTCAGTAATTGATCGCGTCGTCGACAAGATTCGTACGGTCGATACTGCGGGTCTCTTCACGAGTGAAAAATGGCCTCCAAACGCCGTCGCTGAGATTCTTCTTGGGCAGGGAGTGACGGAGTTTCAGGCTTATGTTTGTGAAAATCTTGGTTCGCCCGATGAGCGAGTAACGCAAGGTTCACTGCATGAAATTTCCAAGGAGTCATTCGGATCTCTGAATGTTATGATTCTCATTCGCCCGAGTGGTTTAACTGAACCGCCGAGCAAGGCCGGAAGACGTCTGTTCGGAAACTCTGATGAGCTTTTCCTGCA
>DONH01000274.1 GCA_003509235.1 Planctomycetaceae bacterium | reverse complement strand
CAGCGACTCAAGGATCTTAAGAGTACGAGGATTTAAAATATGGAAACGGTGAACGAACGAATCGACCAGATTGTCGAGGAGTTTGTTGACTTGGACGGCCGAGAGAAGCTCGAGTTACTTCTCGACTTCGCAAACCGTCTACCGCCATTGAGCGCTGATTACCTTGCCAAAAAAGAAAATGAGGACCGTCGAGTCCATGAATGCCAAACCTCTGTATTTCTTTGGCCGGAAATCACTGATGGCTCGATGCAACTTGTGGCTGAGGTTGCCGAAGAGGCACCAACTGTGAAGGGTTTTGTTGCAATTCTCTCCGAAGCAGTGGCTAGCCGCCCTCAGACTGAGGCACAGGAGCTACCTGATGACCTCCTTGAAAAAATGGGACTGGCCGACGTACTTGGTATGTTACGAAGCAGGGGACTGCGGGCCATAGTAAGCCGGGTTCGTCGGGAGCTAATCGACGCCGAATAATTCACTGTGGAGTGACTGGCAAACGGGCTGCTACTTTGTGACAGTACGCAATCTTTCTTTACAGACAAAAGGAAAAAACTGGGCAATGACCATATCAGACTCCCAAAAAAATACCGAACTACTTGTTGCCGGAGTTGACCTCGGCGGGACAGCAGTCAACACAACGCTTCTGGACAGTGCTGGAACATTTCTTATCTCTAATCTTTGTGAACATCCTGCACGGAGTCTTGAAGGACCAGCGATCTGCTTGCAACAAATTGTTGATGGCCTACAGAAAGCCGTTGCCGAAGCAGGAAGAACACACGAAGAAATCGCCGCAATTGGGCTGGATACACCTGGACCAGCAACAGCAGATGGAGTTCTTAGCAGCCGTGGTTCGACAAACTTTGTTCACTCTGATTGGGCTGGTTTTGATATTCGTGGTGGTCTCGAGAAAAAACTAGGTGTCCCTGTCCATTATTTAAACGACGGGAATGCAGCCGCGGTATGGGGCCACACAACCATCTTCGGCAATCAACCGAACAAGACATCGGTATCTGCCATCATTGGGACGGGGCTTGGTGGTGGTATTATCCATAAAGGAACTGTCGTTGCTGGTAGCCGTGGCTTTGGTGGTGAACTTGGCCATGTTTTGATCCCAACCGAAAGCATCACGGCAATGCTTCCGGAACTAGCGGGAGTGAAAGCACCTTGCAACTGCGGTCGTGATGGTTGCCTCGAGTCACTCTGTTCGCTTACAGCAATCAGAAAAAACCTACTACCTCATTATCTTCAAAGGTACAGCGACCATCCATTGGCATCTCTTGATCCCGCCAAGGCAGCGGTTCAAGTTCGTGGCCTTGCTGCTTCTGGTGATGACATGTGCCAAGAAATTTTTCGGGTTCAAGCAAGAGCTCTCGGGCTGTTCTTCGACCAAATGATCAATGTATTCGACCCCGACACACTGATTATTGGGGGCGGCGCGATTGAAACCGAGGAAGCCTTTCAGAAGTGGTTTATCAACGAGGTAAGACAAGGCATGCCAAGCCAGAGAGAGGAGCAGCTCAGCATTGCAATTGAGATCATGCCAAATGGAGATACAGCGGGTGCCCGCGGTGCTGCAATCGAAGCTCAACGAGCACTTTTACCCAAGCAATAATCTCAGAGATTGCTTGATACAGCTCCACAGATTTAACAAACTGTTTTCTAGGCAACGGTCTTCGCTGGTATCGAATCAATGATGGGGAGTAGCGGAAGTGCTGCGGCCTGCCGCTTTTCAGGCAGGCTCGGGGCAGATTCATCCTGGTCTCGTGGTGGGCCAAATACTGCCAGCTGAGCAGTTCGCAAAAAACCTTTCCACGATCCAAAGGTGGCTTCGACAGCTGCAGGCTCATAACCACAGTGCGCCATACACTGTTGACATTTCGGGTTTCCACTCGCTCGACCATATGAATCCCAATCAGTGGTATTCATGAGGTCCGCAAAACTTTCAGCATACCCTTCGTCAAGTAAATAACATGGCTTCTGCCATCCGAAAAGACTGTACGACGGCGTCCCCCAGGGCCTGCATTCCAGATCCCAATTACCCTTTAGAAACTCAAGAAAAACTGGAGACTGATTAAATTTCCAACGGCCTGTCCCCCTCTTCAGAATCTTTCGGAAAAGACCATGACTTCTTTCACGACTCAGGAAAATATCTTGTTCTGGTGCTTTCTCATACGAATAACCTGGGGAGACCATCATTCCCTCAACACCAAGTTGCATCACTTCGTCAAAAAACTGACGGCAACGCTCTGGCTCAGCATCCGCAAATAGAGTGGAATTTGTCGTCACACGAAAGCCGGCATTCCGTGCAGCACGAATTGCACTGACTGCCATTTCGTAGACTCCGTCACGACAGACCGACGCGTCGTGCTCTTGTTTCAGCCCATCCAGGTGAATCGAAAAGGCAAGATACTTTGACGGCGTAAAACGTGGGAGCATCTCTTCAAGCTTGATCGCATTCGTACACACGTAGAGATACTTCTTACGGCCTACGATTCCAGCAATAATTTCTTCAATCTGCGGATGCAACAAGGGCTCACCACCCGGTATCGCAACAATCGGGGCCCCACATTCATCAACCGCGTTGAAACACTGTTCTGGCGAAAGATGCTGTCGAAGGATTTTACTTGGATGCTGAATTTTTCCACATCCAGCGCACGCAAGATTGCATCGAAAAAGAGGTTCTAGCATAAGAACCAGCGGGTACCTGTGATTTCCTCTGAGACGTTGCACTGCAACATGTCGCAAGACCGCCATCATTTGCCCAACAGGAACACTCATGCCAATACCCCTTCAAACATGTCGGATGATTTTTTTTGTGTTCGAATCTGCTCACGATTCTGTTTCATGTTTTCATTTCCTAACGACGCATGCCATCGTGCGATTGCAATCAGCGGAAAGGAAATTCGATAATAGTGATAGCGAAGATAAAAGACCTTCGGGAAACCCGTCCCAGTGAATGCGGTCTCATTCCAATCGCCATCAGGCCGCTGAGTTGTGAGCAACCATTGAACACCCCGACGTGCTGACGCAGAGTTGCATTCACCAGCCGCCACAAGACCGGCAACTGCCCACGCTGTTTGTGAGGCTGTCGGCTCTCCAACACCTTTCAAAGACGGATCAGCATAGCTGGCTGGGCTTTCACCCCACGCACCATTTGCCTGCTGCTTTGACTTAAGCCATTTGACGCCTTTCGCAACAAGGGGGTTGTTCTGGGGCACACCCACTGCTCGAAGACCTTCGATAGCCTGCCACGTCCCGTATATATAGTTGACACCCCAACGGCCGAACCAGCTTCCGTCCAATTCTTGAGTTGCACTCAGGTATCCAATTGCCCAATCGACAACCGGTTCACCCACTCCATGGCCAAGACTACCAAACGCTTCAAGCACGCGGCCTGCAAGGTCTGGTGAGCTTG
>DONH01000406.1 GCA_003509235.1 Planctomycetaceae bacterium | reverse complement strand
GCGAAGGGAACCGCACAATCAAATCTTCTCTATGAGGCAGCCATTCTCGAAAGAACACTTGGAAACAATGAGAGTGCAGCCACAACCATTACAGCAGCACTTGCTGCGAATCCAAATAATTTTCAGATGAGGCTTGTGCATATCGACCTGGCTTTATCATTGGGCGATATAAACACAGCAAAAAAAGAAATCGACTGGTGCCTTTTACGGCGACCAGATAGCCAGAAACTTCAGGGGCGGATTCAACATCTCAAACAAGTGCGTATCGAGCAGGCAAGTATGCCAAGAGCACTCGATCGCACAGCTGGTAGACCTGGAGAGCAAAGATAGATGAACGAAAATCGACCACTTGGTGGCTTGATCCTGCCATCGAATCGTGAAATCGCATGGAATATTGTGCGACTCGGAAGCCTTGCTCTTGCTGTTGCGATGGCCTACGTCATTCGGTTTGAAGGCATACTGGATGCTAAAAGTATAGACAGCCTATACTCCTGCCTCGGTATTCTTGTGCCTGTGCAGTTTTTCATGCTCCTTGCGGTTGCAGGTAGCCGAAGCAGTATTCGTGGTCTCACACTGCGCGATCTTTGGCAGATTATCTTCGGTGTCACCATGGGCCTGGCCGTTGCTGCACCGGTGGCCATTGTCACCCAAGCATCAATTCCACGAAGCATCTGGGTTATTGACTGGTTCATTGCCATCTCACTTCTCGGTGGTCTGCGTGGTGCCGCATGTGAAATCGGTGACTTTATCCGACGACGTTCACTGGGCACAGCAAGTCGAGTGTTGCTTGTTGGCACCTGTCCATCAAGCGAAGCTGTTGTTCGAGCAATTCAATCAGATACCTCACAGAAAGAAAACAGAATTGTTGTTGGCATGATTGCCAAACAGACCGATCGAAACCTTGTCGGTCGATCAACAGGTGGTGTCTCTGTTCTTGGCACAACAAAACACATTGAACGCATCATCAACAAACACAGAATTGATGAAGTCATGCTCTTATCACAAACCTTCCTCGGAAGTGAGGTTGCGGAGCTTCAGAAACAGTGTGCTGCTGCCGGCTGTACAGCGACGATTATTCCAGCAATTCATACGCTTATCAGTGGCAAGGTTCACATGCAGCCGCGACCGATTGACATTGCTGACCTGCTTGGTCGCGATGCAGTCGAAACAGATACCGATGGCCTTACTCGTTGGCTCTGCAATAAGAAAATCATGGTGACAGGCGCCTCTGGCAGTATTGGCTCTGAACTCTGTCGGCAACTCATCAAACATGGTCCACAAGAACTTGTTGTTCTTGACCGTAGCGAGACAGGTCTATTCTGGGTTGAGCGAGAGCTCAATGATGCTCACTCAAGTACCATAATTATTTCTTCGGTCACGGATATCACAGACGCAGACAGAGTCGCTCATGTCTTCGCTGAACATCGACCAGATATCGTTTTTCATGCAGCAGCCTACAAACATGTACCGCTCATGGAACAGCACCCTGGTGAAGCAATCAAGAACATACCACTGGCGACATCTATTCTTGCTCGAGCTGCTGGCAAGCATGATGTTGAGACATTTGTCATGATTTCAACGGATAAGGCAGTAAACCCAACGAGTGTTATGGGATGCTGCAAACGTGTCGCCGAAATGCTTGTCCATCTCATTGCAGACGAATACAAAACCCAATTTTCAACAGTCCGATTTGGGAATGTCCTCAATTCGGCAGGTAGCGTTGTACCCGTTTTTCGTGAGCAGATTCTTCGAGGTGGGCCGATCACGGTAACCCACCCAGATATCGAGCGGTACTTCATGACCATTCCAGAAGCAGCTCGACTGGTCATTCAAGCAGGCCTCCTCGGAAAAGGCGGTGAAGTCTTTGTGCTTGATATGGGTGAACCAGTACGTATCGCCGATCTTGCCCATGACATGGTGCGGCTCTCAAACCTTGAAGTCGGTCGAGATATTGAAATTCGCTATACCGGATTACGGCCGGGTGAAAAACTCTATGAAGAACTTTTCACTGAGCATGAAAGCCTCTTGGATACCAGCCATCCAAAAATTCATTCTGCTGAAATTAAAGCCATGGGTGTTGAGAGCGCCGATGTTGTCATTGACCAGCTCACCAACGTCGTACATCGACCGGGTGATGAAATCCGGGTTCTTCTGCATCAGCTTGTCCCAGAATATATGCTGCCAAAGAAGGTAGAACCGACCGGCGCGATTGCAGGTCAGATTGGAACCACACCAGAAGTGCCACTCAAGCGTTCGGCGTAGCAGTAGACTCGAACCGATCCTGAATCATTCTGCTTCAAGTTTTTTGCGGCCAACTTCTATTTCTTTTTTCTGTTTGTCTGTAACCACAGGCCAGTTCAGATCAAGCTGTTCAATCGTGCCGGCTAAAATAGTGGCGACTGCTGCGCGACTTACCCATTTGTTATCGGCTGGAATGACATACCACGGCGCATACTCAGTACTGGTCGCTGTAATCATTTCTTCATACGCTTTTGTGTAGTCATCAAAGTATTGTCGCTCTTGAATATCAGCACTCGCAAACTTCCAGTGCTTATCTGGCCTGTTGATTCGGTCAAGAAATCTATTTTTCTGTTCTTCTTTTGAAACGTGCAGAAAAATCTTGACAATCTTTGTGCCGTTGCGGGAAAGGTGCTTTTCAAAAGCATTAATATCATCGAATCGGTCATGCCATGTCTGGTCTTCTGCATGTACATTCGGAATACGTTGAGCTTCTATCAGATCTGGATGTACTCGAACAATAAGCACCTCTTCATAATAGGAACGATTGAATATGCCGATTCGGCCCCGCTCTGGCAGTTTTTTCATGCATCGCCAAAGAAACGTATGATCGAGATCTTCGGACGATGGCTCCTTAAAGCTCGTCACCTCAACGCCCTGTGGATTGACGCCACTCATCACGTGCTTAATGGCACCGTCCTTCCCCGCCGCATCAAGAGCCTGAAGGACGACCAATACGCTCCACGTATCTGAGGCGTATAGCAACTCCTGTAATTCAGCTAGTTCTTCAACACTGTCTTCAAGGATTTTACCTGCCTGCTTCTTTCGCTTCTTCTCTGACCGGTCTTCGTCACCTGCCCACGCCGGGTCACGTGCAGCAAGATCCGGCGCCTCTCCTGGTGCGACGTGAAACATTTTGGTGGCGCGGTTGAAATTATCTTTAAGTGACATATTTTTATTGTGATAGAGGGCCAGAATTTTCTGCCATGTACTGCATTGATTGTGTTATCCGCCAGCACCAATACGTGCAGCAACGTCTGGAAATACAACACGAAAGGCAAGATACGCCATTGTAAAAGTCAGCAGGAGATTAAAAGCCTGGCCACACAGGTAAAGAACAACAGG
>DONH01000354.1 GCA_003509235.1 Planctomycetaceae bacterium | reverse complement strand
CCCTCGTCGTGCTGGGCGATAACCGCTTGGGCAAACAAGACGCTGACCCATTCCTCTGGAGATCACACATGCTTGTTGACGCTCTGGCCAGTGCCAGCCTTTGCCGCAGCCATCGGCAGTACTGCTGCAGTGACCAACACCTGCTCTATCAACCAAGTCCTTTTGGACAGCTCAAGGATGAGCTTCGCAGTGCCTGTGGTCTGTTGAGATGCCCGGGGCCAGGGCATTGGCACTCGCTGAGAACCGGGAGCGTTATCAGCTCTCTAGGCAGCAGCAATCACCATCAAAGCCATCACCATGACTGCAAGTGCAACGATGCAGCCGAAGAGCCAGAACGTGAGAGGGAGGGTTCCGATCATGAGACTCCTGACGGTTCTCAACTATCGAACGCTTTCTTCTTTTCTACAGCTGAGGCTTAATGCCTAATTCTGATCCACCTGCGTGTCGTATTCAGTCATGGATTGCCACTGGCAAGCAGATCATGGCTTCGTCTTAATGAGTCCCCGATCCATCTATGGTCATGGCCTTCTTGGTACTGGCAGTTGTCTTCGCCATCGCTCTCTTCTGTTCATATGCTGTGGCCACAGGGAACAGACACCGGCACTAAGCAGCAGCTAGTGCATGCTCAGGTTTTCTGGCATTAAGGCGCTGGCTGCGTCTCAATTCATCCAACAGCACCAAGGGCCCGTGACCAAGAAACCCTTTCAGGCGTTGGTTGGAGCAGATAGAGATGCTTATTTCTGGATCAAGATCAAGCTCGGTCTGGCCTAACACTCGCTCCTCAGGCTGGCAGACTTGCTTATGAGTTTCTGATGACGTCATTTTTGTCTTATAGGTGTGATTAGAATGTTTATCATTCATTTATTCTTTGGTTCTTTGAATTAATTGTAGTATGTATATTGAACGTATAAGTACAAATATATATAGCAAGGGCAAGTTGGACTCCCGTGGTTTACGGATGTTGCCCAAGCTCAAGACCAGTCGGGATGTCCAGATTCGATCAGCGGAGTGCAATGATCCTAGGACAGTAAAAATTCGCTGTAGCTGACGGGGTTGAGTTTATTTTATTCCAATTATCGGTCGTTATTCAGGCATGATCTACTCGCATTGCAAGCGAAGCTGAGTGAGAAGGCATCCGCCGAGATATTTGAGGTTGGCCAGGGCTTTTAGCTGACTTAATTAAGCCAGTCTTTCTCTAACTGCTCAGTAAGCCCGTTTCGATTCATCTTGGCAATCTCGATATTAATCAATCGCTTCAGGCCATCATTCAACTTGCTGCCAAAAATAAATGACTGAGGTGTTTTTCTTGGAGATTGATAGGAAATTGCAAATTCTTTTTCTAAATTAGCTTCTTTTAGTTTAGACAAATAAGTGGTTATATTTGCCACAAAATGATGGGGATTGTCGTCGGTACGGCCACGCAAAAGCTCGATCATTTCTGTCCTGGTTTTTACCGTAATTGGCTCGAGGCCCAGCTCTGGAGGTATACCAGCAGTTTTAATTCTGTTATTGAGCCATGCTGACGTCGAAGACTCGCTGACGACAGCAACTCCCTCTCGTAACATCGATTCAAGCTCTTTATTGCCAAGTTCCTTAGTTGTTTTAGCAATATTTTCCTCGAAAACGATTGTTGCTGTTGTTCCAATAATCGCAGACATTAACAGCATATGCGAAAGGCTAGAAATCAGCACAGCAATGTTATCAAGAATTTTTGGCCCCATGACTGTATCAATCCCATCCCTAAGAATCAGAAACGTCCAAGCTCGAGTAAATCGTCTGGCTTTTGATTTTCTAGTAGCTTTGGAGCTTCTAAAATATTTTGATGTATATGCTGTTATGGCGGTTACCAAAAGCAATAATAAACTACAACGTACAACAATCTTATTCTGGAATATTTTAACAATAAGATCGAATACTGGCCTTTGGTTTTGCTTGCTAACTATAACTATTCCACCCGCAGTGTATGGAACTGCATATTGAATCAATTCAAGGCGCTCCGGCGTGATTTCATGGCATGAGGCGATCACATCAAATTCTCCGATTGCCGCAAGGCTTACGGCTTTGTCAAAACTTGGAATACTCGTTATTTCGTATTTCAGCTTAAGTCTTTCACCGATTCGTCTCCAAATATCAATAGCTATCCCTTCGTGGGTTTGATTTGTATAATCTGAACACGGCAAAAAGTCGTCAACGGTGCCGATTTTGAGAGTCGTTTCATGTTTATCAAGAGCTTGATCTGCCTGTATCGGTATACAAACAAATACGCCAACAACCACCAGCGCCGCTGCGCTGGTGGTTGTTGCTACTAATCGACTCCACTTAAAGTTCATGTGGTTTCCGCTACGGGCGTTACCAATACACCACTATTGACAATGAGAACGAGCTTAGGTAACTCATTCGTTTGACAACACGAGCATGGAAAGGGCTGTTCTTCCCCACGACCCAATGAGCATACGTAGTGGGCGAGTCATTGGTAAAGCTGCAGACCTTTCCCTGCTGAGCGTTCATCAGCCAGCTAACACCCTTTTTTGGTGCTGAAGACGGTCCGCACCGGGGTCCATGTCTGGAGGTCATTTGATTGATACGACATTCATCAGTGACTGCTGGTTACGCATCGCAAACCAATGCTATGACTTCAGAAGTCAACTTGAACTCTTAACCCAAAAACAATTCAAGGTCTTACAGATCTGAGGCCCAAAAGAGCCAATCAAGGTGATATTGATCACCATTATCCAACCACAAACAACAGCGAATACAAATGCCATCAACTGAATACATCAAAGGCATGCAAGAAATGCAAAAGCATTTTGGTGATGCTGCTGAAAAATGGATTAAGGCAATTCATGATATTTACCCTGAGTTCGCGAAGGTAAATGTAGAATTCCCATTTGGTGAATTATATAGAAGGGACGTCATCGATGACAAAACGCGTGAACTGTGCACAGTGGCAGCGTTGACAGTACAAGGCTTTTCGCTACCAGAACTAAAGGTGCATATAAAGGGTGCATTAAACACAGGCAGCAATAAATCGGAAATTCTTGAAATCATCACCCAAATGATTGCCTATTGCGGATTTCCAGCTGCCACGAATGCACTTTTAGCTGCACAAGACGTTTTTGATGAAGTTGATTGCAAATAGCCAAAATGCCATGAAAATCGACGCTGTAAATTTTTGGCGTGTGTGGGTAAATGATCAAGGTGGCAGTTGTCAGAGCCTCCACTCACTCACAGGGCATCATCAATCTGTCTTTGCGCAGGGTGCAGCTCCAATCTGGAGTGCGGTCCACTATAAGGGAAACGCTAAGTTAATCACTTTGATATTAATGCCAGGTGAAATTGGGGACTGGCATGAAAATCCAACTCCTCAATGGATCATTCCCTTGCGTGGGCGCTGGAGCGTAGAGACAATGGATGGTGTGATCGTGGAGATGGGGCCCGGAGATATCAGCTTTGGTGGTGATCAGGGAACAAAAAATAAACAAGGCCATCGCTCTTGGGCTGTCGGTCAAGCACCAGCTGAACTTCTTTTGATTCAAGTGTCAGAACCTCCTCCATGGAACCCCTATGCGTAAGTGTTTCGATGACGTTCGCTCCACGGGCATACACCGCATATGCGCAGTAGGCCGTGGTGAAGACCAGGCCATTACGCGGTGGTGGTCAGCCTGCCATTAGACGCATGCGCAACGCCACTGAAGCCTGGGAAACCACGCAGAAGTCAGTTGGGTGGGAAGTGTTGCTTGCCCAATCGGTGAGTGTTGTGTGAGCAAGATCACAGCCCAAGATGAGGCAGGTCATCGAGTCAATTGGTGAATTTAGAGAATGTATGTGCATCGAGAGGAAACAACCCTCCACCGCTTTCAGATCCATGTCTGCATTCGTGAAAATCGGCGGCATCGTTGCTTCTCTCAAGGCAGATGAGCTAACCAGCACCTTCAATGCCTTGAATGAAACAATCAACTTCAGACCCACCAAAGGTGAAAGCGTCAGCATTGTTCATCCAACTTTCAAAACGGGTTACGACCCAGGTCCGGTTGG
>DONH01000439.1 GCA_003509235.1 Planctomycetaceae bacterium | reverse complement strand
TCACTTGATACAAATACAAATCAGTCATGGAGACACCACTCAATGGCATTCAATAAAAGAGGCGGAAGAACCGGCCCACGAAAGTCATCGATATGCCCGAGCGATGTATAGAACGACTTGCCTCCACCAACACGACGAAAAGTCCAGGCGACCGGTTCGGGGGCATGCCCTTCAACAACACCTTCCAAGATAACGTCTGCCTTTTCTTCAAGCGGTGAAACACAATACAGCGAACCACCCGAGTCACATGGGAGTTCTTTTATTCCAGACAAGAGAGGTTCTGCCACGGTAGAGGATGGATTCACTCTCTGGACTGTTGCGATGAGTGAGTTCTTGTAATGATTTGTGTAGTTTCCACCAAACACTGTTTTGTCGAATTCTGGCCATGCAGCAAAGCCATCTTCTGGCTCTTGCTTCCGTAAACAGAAGGCATGACTCGCCGTACGTATACCAATGACTGGTTTGCCAGTTTGAACATACTGACGAATTCTATTGAGCTGTTGTGGTGGCAATGTCCTTCGGCGAACACTCACAAACAAGAGATCTGCAGTATCAACTGCCTCACTACCGATTAATTTGTTGGGCTCATGTGGATCTGCGTAGACAAAGCTTACCCTTCCGTGATGAACATACTGCTCACAAAAATCTGGCAGAGTCTTTTCTGTTTGATACTCTTTCTCCGCTATCAGGAAAACAATGTGTGGCTGCTCCGCATCAACCTGTCTTGTCCCTACAAAACAGTAGGTGATCCATACCGTCATCATGTAACAGAGTAAACGCACTGGAATTTCCTCTCATTTCCGTATGTGATAGACACTGAAGACTCGATCACGCAGTCTCTTTTATTCAGCATGTCTCGCCCCCTTCTTCACTCCCTCAACTACGAATGCGACTGCTTTTTCTGCATCAATTAAGCCGTACCCCGTTTGGTAGTCGTAGCCCTCGTCTGCAATATCACGTGCTGTATCGATAAGAATCTGTCGTGTTTCCCATGGATGCAGATCCGGATCGACAGAAAGCATGAGTGCAATTGTTCCGCAAAGCATTGGCCCAGCAAATGAATTTCCACTAGCTGCTTGATTGAATACACGACCGTTGGGCTGAATGGATGGCAACCGAAAATTAAAAGCTGCAACCTCTGGCTTCTTCACTCGCCCATCTTGATAGTGATGTGTCTTCCACTCTACCGGCCCCTGACTGGAAAATGGTGTTCTTGATAAATCACGCTGCACACCTGCAGCAGCAAACACCGCAAAAGGAATGTCTTGTGGAATGGGCATCTGAATGGGAACCGGCTTGAATTGAGTCGATCCTTCCATTGCATAATTCCCAGCGCCTGAGACAAGGTGAACACCACAGAGGGAAGCATGCTCACACGCTTTTCTCCAGTGTGATCGGTACTCACCTAGATTTGCTCGGGAGAAGCTCATGCTATACGTGTCGGCATCGTGTTCGATTGCCCACTCGAGAGCTTCTTCAAAACACTGACCTGCAAGCATACCCGCCCACCGAGCATCCGGTGCAATACCAAACTGTCGAGCAGGCATTCCCGCTGTGCGACCGCAGATAATGGCAGCACACTGGTGACCATGAAGAAGTTTTCTATCGATTGTGTTTATGTCATCTGATCCTCTTCGAAGCAAATCACCAGTTTGACGGTCAAAGTCAAAGCCATGCAGATCATCAATCAGCCCATTCCCATCGTCATCAATTTCATTAGCTTGTTCCTGTTGATTCCGATAACGGGTTGGACGAATAGTCGGGGACACGACAAAGTTGCCATCATGAATGACATTCAGCACGCCTGCCCCTGTTGCGTTATATAAACTCCAAGCCTTATCAGCACGGAGTGCTTTGATATACCACGCAGGGGTCACGTCATCTGACTGAAATGGCACCGGTTCATCTTCGTGTTCTGGTTGCACATTTTTTGTAATTGGAGTGTTTCTCTTGCGGATAGGACCGACAAAGAAAAGACATCGCACACCAGGAATTTGTTTGATTTCCTCGACACCATTCTTGTCTGTCGTACAGGTAAATCCATTGACAATCCAATGATATGTAACATCTTGAATGACATCGGATGCTTTGAGTGCCTTGAGAGCCGGACCAGCTTTTTCTACAGCCAATTGATTGGCTTCTTTCAGAACGTTTCGAACATCGATCCGAAGAGCCCTACGTCCTGTATCATGCAATGACGACATTCGCCGCTGATACGCAAGGCCCTCACCGAGTAACTGCTGTTCAAACCATGCCGTGACTCGAAAGTTTTCAAGACGGTTCTGATTCACCCGGGGGTCAACCCAGCACCCGTGTCCAGGGATCGTTTCAAGTGTGAGTTCATGTGCGGTGCTACTTGATGCATGGGCAAATAAGAGCAGCGAGTACACAAACAGTATGTATCTCATTGGTATACGACTCCTCCGTCTCCCTCAGGTTTACCTGAAATACGGTTCCATCGAATGCTTCCCTTATAAGGAACCACTGGAAAACCATGTGTCGAAAGACCATCAATAACAAATACTTTTCCTGCATCAGGCTCTCTCAG
>DONH01000091.1 GCA_003509235.1 Planctomycetaceae bacterium | reverse complement strand
TTTTACGAGAGCATCTTCAAGTTCTTGCTCAGCATTTTCAGTAAGCAGGTAGGTGGCAGCGCCGTGTCGCAGGTAGTCACCCACAGCTTCTTCACTATTTTCCTGACCGACGACTACAATTGGGAGGTCCGGATCGGCTTTTACAAGCTGATCTAATGTGTTTATACCTGTGCTGTCTTTTCGGATAACGAGAATTGCAAGATCAAATCCGTCGTCTTGGGCAATATCGATATCGTCGGCGACATTGGTCGTATGCTGGACTTCAAGAGGTTGCAGTCGGGCGACAAGCCTACCGTAAGCAAGGCCATTCGGGCCGGCTGGATCAACTATCACAATGCGTGGCTGACGCACGGCGTGCCCAATGTTGGAGGAGCGAATGGGTAATAAGAGGGACTATATGCCATGCCTGTCTACAAGCATGTACAACTTATCCTAGTATCACACCAGAGTATAAAGTGTTCAACTGACATTGCTTAGGATCGCTTGATGTGCCGGGAGCCGTGCTTATGAGACGATGATTTCTACATAGTGGATCGTCTGTTAAGGTATAAAATCGAGTTTTTACAGCATTCTATCTTTATACAGATTTGCTAGGAGTTTTTTATGGCGTTCGATTCGTATTCCCTATGTCCTTGTGGAACTGGCAAGAAAATCAAATTTTGTTGTCCAGATTTGCTTGGGGAACTCGAGCAATTGGATCGTTTGGTTGAGGGTGATCAGACTGAAGCAGCGCTCGAACAAGTCATTCGTCTTTTGGAGAAACATCCAAAAAAAGCCTGTCTACTTGCGACAAGAACAAAGCTCGAACTTGCCACGAAAAGGTTTAATGACGCTGCTGTAACGAGTCGAGCTTTTCTTGAAGCATATCCTGAAAATCCTCTTGCGCTCGGTCATGCGGCGGTAGCGGCAGCTCTCATTGATAACATGCAAGAGGCAGCAAACCTTTTTGACCGTTCTCGTGAGGTGGTTGGCGATGAGGTGCCGGATGATCTTGTTCGTATTGCAATGACACTGGTTCAGGTTGCGGCACAGGTGGGCCAGTTCGGTCTGGCAGAGTCAACGATCGAATGGCTTGTAGAAAAGTCGCTCGGATCAGAAGAAGAACGAAATACTCTTATGGAGGCTCTACTTGCGTCGGGTTTGCCACCGGCGTTACGTATTAAGGTTCCATTCGCGGCGACCAATGAGGATTCACCATGGCGATTTGAGTTTGATGCGGCGCTTAAGCATGCTCGGGCGTGGCGTCTATCAAAAGCAATTAAAACATTCAACAGTCTTAAAGGGGTTGCTGCGGATAGCCCAGAATTATTCACAAATATCGCTTTGCTATGCGAGCGGGTTGCTCGTCCTCTCGAAGCAGCAGAGGCGTGGCTAAAAGTTGCTGAATTACGGGCGGCGACACAAGAATCTGAAAGCCACGATGAAGCAGTCGAAGCAACAGGTCGCGCGATTGTTTTGGAGACGCAGGCTAATCCTGAACGTTCACCAGTCATTCGCTATGAATTACTTCGTGGCCCACTTGAGGGTGATATTGATCTTCTTGAGGATGCGCTTCGAAAAGAAAGTCATTTTGAGTCGACGCCCGTCGATCGTTCTCGGTGGGTTTCCCGAGGTGCTGTACCTCCACGTTCGACCTGGCGTGTCTACGAGTCCCTCTCTGGTGAGAATCAATCGCCGCGTTTACTCGGCACTATGCTCCTCCACGGAAAGCAAACCGATCGTGAGGCCGAGGCTACGTTCCAGGGATTTGTACCTGATGTCAAGCAAGCGAAACCCTTGGTCGAGGCAGCTCTCAAGACAACGCTTGTCGAAGCAGAGCAGCCGGCAGGTATGCCATCAGCGACCCCAATGAACTATCTTGCGAGTAGTCAGTTCCGCATGAATCCTCCGGCAGAGCCAGCGGCTCCACCTGCAAGTGGTGAAGATGCTCCGATTGATAAATTACTGGCAGAACAGCAGTCACGGGTTGCAGATCGATTTACAGCTCTTTGGGCAGAGACACCGCTGCCAGAGCTGATGGGTAAAAGACCAAAGCAAGCGGTTGCTGATGGTAATGAGTCCTGCCGTCGCGTCGAAGCTTTGGTAAATGACGCGGAGGCTACTGACATTATTGCATCAGGCAGAGACATTTGGCCTGATTTAAGAAAGTCCATTGGGCTCGCGGTACCTGCAACAATTGAATCAGCTGAACCTTTAGGGAATGTGCCACCCCAGCGTTGGATGCGTTTGGATTTTCAAAAAGTAACAAACGATCATTTACGTGGTTTGCTTTTGACAGCAGCTGAAGTTGGGTATAGCAAGGTAGCGGAGCTGGCAGCGGATGCATTGCTGAGTCGTGAGGACATCACTGATGCTGATCGTTGGCAGGCATATGGAGTCCTTGAAGCGCGTGCACGGACCACGAGTCAACGCCTGGAAATTCTTGAAAAAATCAGACCACTTGCAGCAGCGTTGAAAGCAGATGAAGGCATGCTCGATGTAGGTGAGTTACGAATTCATCTGCAAAGAGGTGACCAGCCGGCACTCCTGAAAGTGCTGGATCGGATACGCCGTAACCATAGTCAAAACCCACGGGTTTCACATGCAGTGATGCAAGTGTTCGCTGAGGCTGGCATCGATCTTGGTGCAATGGCGGCAGTTGGGGGCGCCCCCTCTGCTGGTGCGCCATCGCCAGCTGGTCCGGCCCCTGCTCCAGCTGCAGAATCCGGAAAACTCTGGACACCTGGTAGCGAGCCTTCGGGTGGTGGAGATGAAAAACCCGCGATCTGGACTCCCTGATAATACGGTCCGGCTATGTTCTCTTCTATTGACACTCTGCTGATGCATCGAGCATGCAAACTTGCTCGTCGTGGGGAAGGGTTTGTTGAGCCAAATCCTATGGTGGGGGCCGTTGTTGCAAAATCTGAAGGCACGGTGCTGGGGGAGGGCTGGCACAAACACTTTGGAAGTGCCCATGCTGAGGTTCATGCGTTGGCAATGGCGGGCGAGGCAGCCAGAGATGCCACGCTTTTTGTCACACTTGAGCCGTGTTGTCACACTGGAAAAACACCTCCATGTACGGATGCCATTTTACGTGCGGGTATTCGTCGTGTTGTGGTCGCCGCGACAGATCCCTTTCCGGCAGTTGCAGGAAAAAGTATTGCGATACTTGAAAAGGCTGGCCTGCAGGTTGACGTTGGTTTGTTAGAGCACGAAGCAAAACGTCTCACGGCTCCGTTTCGAATGTTGACGACGGCCAAGAGGCCATGGATGATTGCCAAATGGGCAATGACCCTCGACGGATACCTCGCTCTCCCACAAATGAGTACTGATAGTTCAGGACAGTCCGAGCCACACCAATGGATTTCTTCAGAAGTCTCTCGTGCTATTGTTCATGACTTACGACGACGCGTTGACGCCATCGTTATTGGTGTGCAGACCGCTCTTGTTGATGATCCATTGCTGACGGCGCGACCTTCTGGGAAGCGGCCTCTTGTGCGAGTTGTATTAGACCGTCAGGCCCGTCTGCCAGTGAACTCACGTCTTGTTCAAACGGCTCATGAGCACCCAGTGCTTGTCGCAGTAGGTCCCCAAGCTGCAAAAGATCAGATAGAGAAGTTACAGGACAATGGCTGTGAAATTTGGCACAGTTCAACAGATCAATCGATGCAGATGCTCCTTGAGTTAGCCAATGAGTTTGGTTCCCGACAGATGACGAATGTCTTGGTGGAAGGTGGAACTCATGTTCTTGATTCATGCTTCAAGGCCGACATCATTGATGAAGTCTGGGCATTCTTGGCCCCAAAACTTCTTGATGCAAATAAACCCTCCCTTCGGCTTCGGGAGATTCTTTCTAAGATTTTGGTAGAGGCAATTGATCAAACCGGTGGAGACCTCTTTGTCCGAGGCCTTCACCGGCGTGACTCACTTGGCCGGTAAGTCTTCGATACGATTCTGCCATCGTGTCACCGTGGCATCTTCTTCGATGCTGGTTTTTGCAGTTGCTGATTTCAGGCATCGGAAAACGTTAAAAATTGTGGCGAGTTGCTCGAGTGCATCTGTGACCTCATCGGTTTCCGAGTCAGGGCCAATTGTTGAGTCTGGATCAAGCTTGCCCTTCTCTTGCTGAACGCCACCACATCGGATGACGTACGTAGCCCAGGGCTCGATTGCATTTGCAAACGCGACCCAATCAAGAATGGCTGCAGCCGCCAGGTTCTGGCTGAAATCGCCCTCAAGCTGAAGTGGTGAACTTGCCAATATTCGCTCAGCTTGCTCCGGTAGGAAAGAAAAGACAGCAGCATTCTCCCCAATGCCGATACTTAGTCGCACCTGCTCATCGAGTCCACTTTTTTCAGGAAGTGTAAAGGTCCAA
>DONH01000461.1:2809-2957 GCA_003509235.1 Planctomycetaceae bacterium | reverse complement strand
AAAAACGAGATAAGTGCGCTCGTGGATGGCAGCACCATCCAGAAAGAAAGCGCGACGATAACAGCCTGTCGGATTCTGCTCGGGCACACGTGGCGGATTAACAGGAAACGAATACTTCACATTCGTATAAACGGGCTTATCGAAACCT
>DONH01000461.1:2203-2490 GCA_003509235.1 Planctomycetaceae bacterium | reverse complement strand
GAAACCTTGCAGTTGCCAATTGCCCGGCACCACCGCGCTCTTCTGGCTATCCTCACTGCATGGCCAAGCGGCTGGAACCGAGTCTGGCGACTCATAAAGTTCAAAAGACCACTCCCCATCCAGAGATTTGCGTGAGGTGGAGGGGATACCTGCCAGTGCGTCCGATTCATTGCGCCAACTGTGCAGCGGCACATGGCAAGGCAAGCGTCCGAGACTCGTCACGTGTGGCGTTTGCCATGGACGCATTTTTATCAAATCGGACAATGTGAGCCGAGTGTTCAAGGCAT
>DONH01000461.1:0-1850 GCA_003509235.1 Planctomycetaceae bacterium | reverse complement strand
CTAATTACGAGTCGGTTATGGATTTTCCGATCGTAGGATGCATTTCATCTCAGGGAGTCTGATTTCATGACTCTTCAACTATGACGTCGCTCCCACCCGATAACGCCACAAAAGGGTTCGAAAACAACATAATGGTGAAGTCAATTGCTATTAA
Source organism: Planctomycetaceae bacterium (assembly GCA_003509235.1). Lineage (GTDB taxonomy): Bacteria > Planctomycetota > Planctomycetia > Pirellulales > UBA1268 > UBA1268. The sequence continues at coordinate 1,696 of DONH01000461.1, read as the reverse complement.
GCCTCACAAATAAATATATGGCAAAGAGAGGGTTACTAGGTCAGGAGACTCCTCAACTCTTCTAACAGCACCGTCACCCTGATGCACCTCAATTCGAGGGGTCATGTCAAACCAAATGTGATGGTGCTCTCGCAGATAAGTCTTCAATCGCGATTTGAAAAAAAGGCAGCGTGTGGGGTATTTTGGGGTTCAGGCGTCCTGTTTAGAGGTAGAAGTGATCGTAGTAACTGTGAAGGTTGACTGGGGTCAGGCGACGATTCAGGCGATGCTGCCTGAATTCAAAAAACACATGGAAATTACTCTTTAAGAGCTGGGCTGTGACGACTTCTTATTTGCTGTTGATGTGAACAGCCCAGATATTGTTGTAGCGACCGAAGTTTACACAAACTATCCAGCACACGAAGATCACTTCAAGACGGCCCAATGGAAACACTACAGTGCTGTTATGGAGAAACACCCGCCACGTAATATTGATGCAAAGACTTACGATGCGTCTGAAACAAAATATGCTCCGGAGGATTGACCCTGGAGCCTTTTCTCATCAGACAAAGCAAGACTTGCAGCGTCCAAACTCGCTGGTAAGGAGCTGTAAAAATGGCTAACGCGTTTATCCTCTTCGGTTTGTTAATCGCGGCCAACGCGTATTTCTTTATCAAGACTAGACGCAAAGCTCGTGAGTCTCAAGATGATACAGAGGCTTAGATCGCAGTGATGAAGCCTCGTTGCTCTGTCGCACTGCTCTTTCTCTGTATGCTCGTGTTGCCTTTGAAAGCTAGAGATGCTGCGGACAGTCTATCATCTGAATCAAACGACTCACCTCTAGTCTCAAATCTGCCGGTAGAGCAGTTCTCAGAAGTGGTTAAGGCGATCGTTCAGCAGACGCTAGAGGAATGTGCTGTTGAGGGAGATATGGAAGGCAAGGCGAAGTTAAATCTAGAAGTAACCGGCGATGTTACGGCGAAGATTGTTTGCAAGACTGATGGCGATGCTGAAGAAGAATAATTAGCACCAACCGCCTGCGTAACCACCTGTAACCCTTAAATACGCCACCAGCGGTTCTGCACGACTCTCTGAGCAATTCAGGTAAGACGGGTAAAAGTCAACGCGCCTGTTCCCTTGGCACGGCTTGCATTTCTTTTTCTTCACCCTTGGAGTAAGGTCGTGGAGAAGCCCTCAATGAAAACCCCTCGGGAGCCAACATGAAAACTTCTCTAATAGCAGTACTCTCCATTTTTATTTCTGTCGCGGCGCAAGCTGGACATCACGAAGCAGGAGAAATGAAAAGTGCCGCCATAATTGGAACTGTTTATTCGGATGACGGCACCCCTAATCAGCTGCTTGCAGGCAATACCGATAAACAACAAATTTGGGTTGATTACATACAGGCTCACAATGACAGAGATTTGGATGGAATTGCCGCTGTAAATTCTGATGATTGGGAAGGGTACTTGCCTGATGGAGGGGTCATTAAGGGAAACACAGCCCATATTGAATTTTTAAAGGATTGGTTTTCGTCCTCAGAAAATCCGAAGTGGAAAGTTATGTGGATGATAGCGAACGATGGCGCAACTAATGGGAGTGCTACTGAGACTTGGCTTACCACAGGCAACGACATCACGTTCAACGACGCCGATGGAAATCAGGTCACTGAACATCATGTGCATGACATCCAGTTTGTAGGCAATAAAATTAAGCG
>DONH01000049.1 GCA_003509235.1 Planctomycetaceae bacterium | reverse complement strand
GTGAGCACTTCGATACGCCCTGTCCACAACCGCTCTTCACCGCCCCCCCATTCGATTCGTAAGCGAACAGGTGGCGGAGATTCATGTTCCGCTGCACGTATCTGACGCGGTACCGCCACCACCGACACAATCAGCAAGAGCACGAACTTGAACAAATGGGCAACCTGATGAAGGATCATCTCAGTAACTATCTACACGACAGATCTGTGACGGCCTCGTACCGTCAACACAATTCAATGCACCTGCTTGATAGCAAGCGGGAGCTTTTCATAACGGCGAGATACTATCGATCATGCGACACGAGGGCAAAACCAGATCGGAGCTAAAATCCGCCTGTTTTGGCTATCGACGCTTTGTTCCTTCATCCACCAGCACGGCCGGTAAAGGTTCCGTATCAGCCTTTGAACGCCGATGAACTAGGGCGTCCAGGCAGTCTGCGAGAGCTTTTGAGACGTCCCGCGAACGATCCGCAACGTCGGATAGGTCAAAGTAATCATCTGGTTTCAGAAAAAGCTTTGCCGGCCCATCAAGTGGCTGTACAAGTGACCAACCAGTAACCGTCAGGGCATGACCACCGCCGCCAACGCTGTACACTCGATCTCGAACGCCAGTACGCCACAGCCCTGCGTCACCTTCAAGAATTCGCCCGATACTTTGACCAACTTCTGCGGGTTTTCCCTCCGCCCGTTCACCGAGCGTCGTTGAATCGCCCGTGCCTGCGATCAGTTCGCCAACCGTCGCCCCAAGATCTACAGGCATGAGAAGCCCACCATATCGTTGACTTGCCAGCCGATCCGCAGGATCAACCAGAATCGCTGGCACATGAGTCAGTTCTGTGTATGGTGCTGGCTCATCAGGAGCAATGCCAACCTGACCATGCAAACCGAGAGGAATGCCTCGCAGCCCCAGCAGCAACATCCCGAATCGCTGCCAGCGACTACTGACAGTTGCGACAAGTCGTCCAAGCCAGTCATCCAAGTGCGCGATTTCACCAGCAAAGATCTGCCGTACGGTACTCACTTGATCCGGATCTGTTTCATCCGTGACGGCAAACTGTGGGATTTCAGCTGCAGGGCCAGGTGGTGGATCATCCTCATCAAAAAAACCGTCTCGCCACACTTGAGGCGCGTCCCATGAGACACCAAGACTGTTCAGGTGCACCCACAAAAGATCCGCCTTGCCTTTCTCGAACTCATCTATTGCTGTACGCAAAACGTGCCCGCAACTACTTTCTTCTTCTGCTTCAACCGTTGCCGGAACGCATTGCGGAGCAACACCAACAACATGCAGATTTTCGAATCGTGTCTTAAGATCTGAGAACTGTTCCTCAGCATCTGTTACCACTGTCACATTCCAGCCACGGGCTTCTGCGGCAACCAGTGGCCCAACGATCGTGTCGTGCTGACTGCCGGAATGCCCCAAAGCAATCTCATGGAGGGTTTTGGTTGGATCAGTTATTCCGACCAGCACTCGATCACATGCAAGGCCTGCTGAAGCAAACTGGCAGATCGTTGGATTGGAGGTCCATGTCGCTCCAAAAGGTGAAAGCATCCACGCGGGGAGCCTGTCTGCGGTGACAAGAAGCCAGCCTTCGGGAAGCTCTCCTTGCCAGTAGGGCCGTGTTTGGTTCATGCTCTTGGTTGTTAATCTTGGTTATAAATAAAAAAGTATTCTGGGTGGAGGCTTCCACTGGTAACCGTCAGGCACATGCAGTAATGACACCATCTTATCGGACAACACCATCAAAAGCAGACGGAATGCCGTCTGGTATTCCATATATTGTTGGAAATGAAGCTGCCGAACGCTTTTCGTTCTATGGCATGAAGGCCATTCTGGCTGTTTTCATGACAGAGCATCTCGTCAATCGCAGCGGCGACTTAGCCGTCATGAGCAATACAGACGCCAAGTTTTACTTACATTCGTTTGTGGTTGCCGGCTACCTCTTCCCTCTCATTGGGGCTATTCTTGCCGACTGGATTTTCGGAAAATACCGTACCATTCTCTGGCTTTCAATTATCTACTGTCTTGGGCATCTGTCGCTGGCTGTCGATGAAACACGACTTGGTCTTAGTATTGGCCTAGCACTCATTGCAGTCGGAACCGGCGCTATTAAGCCCTGCGTCTCAGCACACGTCGGTGATCAGTTTGGCCGTGGAAACCGGCATCTGCTCAGCCGTGTGTTCGGCTGGTTCTACTTAGCCATCAACCTCGGTGCGCTGGCAAGTACGCTCCTCACCCCGATTCTCCTGAATGAAAAGAGCTTTCATGATCTGTTTGGAAGTTTCGCAGAACCTCTGGCAGAATTCGGTATTGTACCGGGGCCATCGCTTGCGTTCGGCGTTCCGGGAGTACTCATGGCACTGGCAACACTTGTTTTCTGGCTTGGCAGAAATACCTTTGTCCATGTGCCCCCTCGAGGCAAGGCATTCCTTCGTGAAGCATTGAGCGGGGAGGGGCTTCGGGCTCTCGGCAGTCTAATTCCGGTGTATCTTTGTATTGCAGCATTTTGGTGTCTGTTTGACCAAACAGCGAGCGCGTGGGTGCTCCAGGCAAAATCAATGGACATGAAATTACTGGGTATTACCTGGCTGCCAAGTCAACTTCAGGCAGTCAACCCGCTGTTCATACTCATTTTTGTACCCCTTTTCTCCTATGTCATTTATCCGGCGATCGACCGATTTTTCCCGTTAACACCCCTTCGAAAAATCGGCCTTGGCATGTTTCTAACCGTACCTGCATTTTCGATAAGCGGTTTCATTCAAATGTGGATCGAGGCCGGTCAGACGCCTTCTATTGGCTGGCAGGTACTCGCGTACGCGATGCTCACGGCCGCCGAGGTGATGGTAAGCATCACATGCCTAGAGTTTAGCTATACTCAGGCTCCACCGAGCATTAAGTCAATTGTGATGAGCTGCTATCTTGCTAGCATTGCCATCGGGAACGAGTTTACTGCTGTAATAAATGCTATGATTAGTCGTCAGCCACTTGATCAATGGCTTGCGGGAGCAAATTATTACTGGTTTTTCACTGGAGTCATGCTCTGTGCCGCAGTTGCTTTTGTTGGTGTCGCGCTTCGCTACAGTGGCAAAACCTACAACCCTGAATCAACTTAAAAACCTTTCTTTTACGGAGATGCCTCGTGCTCAACCAGACTGCAAACACAACCAGCCACAACACTCGTTTGACTCGTAGACACTTTGGCATGGCAGCAGCTGGTCTACTGATCGCATCGCAGCGACGATTTGTCAGTGCGGATAATAGCAGTTCGACGGTAGCTCCCCTATTCAAAATTTCACTCGCTCAATGGTCTCTCCACAAAGCATTATTGAAAGGTCAGATAGACAATCTTGATTTCCCTCGAGAATCAAAACGAACGTATGG
>DONH01000176.1 GCA_003509235.1 Planctomycetaceae bacterium | reverse complement strand
TTCAACAGACGCGCTTTCAGCACCATGTTGTTGAGGCAGCTTTCAAGCTGGCGGATATCAGTCGTAATGCGTTCAGCCAAAAGCTCGGTCACTTCGACAGGCACATTTACCTGCAGCTTGCGTGCTTTTTCCTGCACAATACGACGCCGGGTCTCCAGGTCTGGGCGATCGATATGCGCCAAGAAGCCAGAACAGAATCGAGACACCAGTCGATTATCAATCCCGGAAAAATCTTTGGGCATGAAAGAACTGGTCAGCACGACCTTGCACCCTCTTTCCCGCAAAGCACCCAGTGTACAAAGAAGCTCTTCCTGCATCTTTTCCTTGCCCTGGAAAAAGTGCACGTCCTCCAACAGGAGTACGTCTATGTTCTCACGGAACTGGGCTTTGAACTGATCAACTTGACGCCCTTTGATAGCAAGCACCATGCGTGTTGCGAAGTCTTCAGAAGAAAGACATGCCACCCGAACATTTTTTCTGTTGGATGTTGCACAAAGGTGATGCCCAACGGAATGCAGGAGATGCGTTTTACCAAGTCCCGGTTCTGAACTGAGGAACAGGTGATCAGAGTTAAACGCTGAATGCGAAATAGATTTACTTGCCGCGCACGCCAATTCGTTGGAAGGCCCGATGACAAAATCATCAAAGCTGAATCGCCAGTTGTTTGCAGCGATTGGGCGGGGCGCATCGGCAATAGGAAGACCAAGGTGCTCTTGTCGGGGTTGCGGAGCGCGCACTTTGGGCTTGGGAGAAGACTTGAGCACAGGAGCCACAGTTTTTTCTGTGTTGGCTACGATGGTAATCTTCGGTTCACCGCCCATAACCTGGGCAGCAGTATCAGAAAGGACAGGCAACAAGCGATCACGCACCCAATTGGCTACGAAATCATTTGGTGCAGTCAATACCAATCGATTGCCATCTACCTTACCGGACAATGGCTTGATCCAAACAGAATATACACCTGGATTAAGGCTTTTTTCGAGAGATCGGAGTATTTGCTTCCACGCAGTCTTCATCATGTAGGTGGAGATAGTTGATTGTCTCAAGAGACACAATTCTTGAAAATCAATCGTACGAGGAAAAACAGGTTCAGGTTATCTACACCCCCTAACCACTTTAACACACTAAAAACACTAGACTTTTGCGACAGACCACATAGTTTGGCGTTTCCCGGCAGGTCTACCATGAAACAGCGGAGTTACAAGGGTTAGCGCCTCATGAAGAAGTCTAGAATCACATGTTTTCAACATGGTGTTAGATACTTTTCCACATGCTATTTTCCAGATTACTACTAAAAACGTAGTTTTTTGCGATCATGCTTCCATGTGTTCATTAATTTATTGTCAAGTAAACCTGACTCAAAAACTACGATTTATTCATATTTCATCTTAAAGCACTAATATAAAAGGATTTATCTTGTTAACAGTGATTATCACCTTTTTTCTTTGATTATCTTACTATCCAACAGATCGTCCGAAACCCTTATCCCCCAAAGGCTCCGGGCTTTCCTACTCATTTGAACAACGACAACCTACTGAATAGATTACAAAAAAAACGCTTGACATAATTATGGCAAGCGTTTCAAGGCATCCTGAGGCAAGGAAAGACTCCCGACCTGTGAGAAAATTATGTGCAGATTTTTTCCTTGGTCGGATACTTGCCACATGCGAATTTCGGCGATTCCGGGCAATAACCGAGCTGTTCGCACCGGGCGCCTGCATTGGCGAAAATGGCTGGAAGCTTCTCTTTGCAGATTGAAAGCATCGAATCGGCCATTGCCCGAACCTCCCACTGCGCCCTGTTGCAGCAACGCAAATGGAAAAAGTGGTGGAGCGAACGACAATTCATGGTCATGACCAACTTGGTCTCTGCGGCTTGGGGCAACACGAAACGCGCATCCTCATTGGCTTTGGACTTACGACCATGGGCAACAAGAATATCCTGCAAATCTCCGTAAGCAGACTGAACCTCTTCCATGAATCGCTCGAAGCGCTCACGCGCCTCCGGTATCTTCGCAATGGCAGGAGGCATGATGTATTCCATATCCGTTTCTGCAACATAGCGCTGGCTCTGCTGTGAATACGAAGCAATCCGATGCCGAACTATCTGATGAGAGCATGCCCGCGATATCCCTTCGATGGCGAAAGTCAGCGAAACATGCTCGATCGGGCTATCGTGACCCGATTCCATTACCTTGCTGACAAAATCAGCCTGAACATCCCTGGATATCTCGCCTGACATCAATTTGGGCAGCATGTCGGCAACAAATCCGGCATGATAACATTGACGGAAAGCGGCATATATAAGGGAAAGAGCATCGGGGGTCATGGCCATGAACTCGACCCTGAGTTTCTTTTCCGGCATCAAACAAGCTCCATACGCTAAAGGTGATCAAGATGCGCTCTTCTAGCGCAATCGGCACGGGGTGTCACCAACTCCATGCCCCTTAACTAAATTCCACTAGAAAGCTATTTTTTCCAGTGCATCATCCAGCATGTCTTCCGGTTGACCAGAGGCCTGCAGTATAAAGTGCAAGGTGGAATAAAATACCGGCTCCATCAACGCCAGTCGAGCTGAGAGTTGGCGCCACAATTCTTCCTGATCTTCCACACCATCTCTGTCGACCACTCGCTCAGCAAGCCTGTTGGAATCAACCATCAAGTAAAAGACCTTGCCAGCACCATGCACAATAGACCGAACTTCTTCCTGCTCCAGCACTTTATCGCGCAAAACAATGATCTGCCCTTCAGCCCCCATTTCGGCGACAGCCTCTCGGGAATCTGACGGCACGACCACAGGCAATCCCGTGCGCTCGGCCAGGAGGTGAGCCAGTGCCAGCTTTCCGCTTCCGGTCAAGCCAACAAGAATCACATTACCTGTTTGCTGCCAGGCATCGGCAAAATCTTCGCGCCGATCACCTTTACCGAATTGCTTACTGACATTAGGATCATCAACATCATACTGTTCATTAATCAAATATTTCGTCATACTGAATTCCTTGTGGCAAGAGCTACTTTGTATTGCAAACAACTCAAGTACGGCAACCAGCTTTAAAAAACAACATTCTATGCCAAAGGAATTGATCCATTTCACCATTGCGGAAAAAACCGCACAACGGCTCGAAGGCTCTCGATTGGCTCGACCTGTTTCCAATCAAAAAGA
>DONH01000366.1 GCA_003509235.1 Planctomycetaceae bacterium | reverse complement strand
TGCGAAAATCTGAGTAATAGGGCGGATTTGCAACAACCAGATCATAGCATCCGGGGTCAGGAACTATTCCCGAAGCCTCGAGAGCAACCGTGATGTTCGGTAGATTATTTTCTACTATAGACTGTCGCAAACAGGAAACGGCACGAGCTGAAGAGTCGATCGCGTAAATTCCTATTGATGGATGTCTCGCTGCGAGCCCCAAACTGACGCAACCTGATCCACAACCTAATTCGAGAACACGAGCACCTTCAGCCAGATCAATAGCATTCAGTAGATGCCGAGCCGCTGGATCAATCCGACGATGTGCAAAAACACCCGGGCGGCTCAACGCGGTAAGCAAATGTTCCTGGTCACGGAACACTATCTTGCACTCGAAGTTTCTGACTTTTTTTAATGGTTGCGTTTTTCGAACGATGTAACAGACCGTTTTCGGCTTTCCTGAGGTATCCGGACGCACCCGCACCGTCTCACCGGTAGCAGCCAGATGCGATCGCAACCACTTGTCTTGAGGATTATCAATCGCGGCAACCAATTGACCGCCGACAACTAATGCTTGAAAAGCCGCCTGCAACACATCTCGCGTAAACTCCGCCTCGCCAGATTTGAAAACAGGAATAACAGCGAGATCATATTGTCCTTCGTGAGTGCTCGCTGGAGCATCGGCCTCGCAATACAGGCCTAATTGAGATGGGAAATCCTGTATCGCACTAACCAACAACTGCTGCTGGTATTGGTCATGAAACCAGAGGTTTACCTCTGCATCTGGTCGAGTCTCTGCAAGTGTAATCGCAGCCTGACCGCGACCAACTGTAGTGGCCAGAATGTGATTTCCGGACACCTCTTGTGCAATCGTCGCAGCATGAAGTTCTGCTGGCCGAGCAGGCGGTAGTTTCTCAAGGAGCGTAGGCATAGCACCAGCCTCTGTTCTGGCAAAACCATCTTCTACCACAAGCACCACTGCGTTCAATCAAGTGGAAGGGGCTCAAGCGTTAGTGGATCTCGAAGGGGGAGATGCTTTACCTCGCCACCGAAAAATTCTTTCATCGTCGCCCTACCTTCAAGGTCTCCGGGAGCAATCGCTTCCCAATCACCGACAACAAGAATTGCCATCTGTGACGGATCAAGGTGTTTTTTTGCAACTCTGAGCAAATCGTCTTTTGTTACCGTTCTGACTTTTTCACGAAAAGTACGCCAGTAGTCTTTGGGCCGATTCGTCCACTCATCATTTACAAATACCTGAAGTGTTGTTGGCTTGCTCTCAAACTGCCGGGGAAACGTCTCAATTAAACCCTGCTTTGCAACCTCGATTTCCTCATCGGTTACGGGCTGCTGACGAATCAGAGCAATCTCACCTAGAACAATTTTTGTGGCTAGTGCTACCGTTGGGTTTTTGCTTTCAAATGTAGCCTGAAACGCACCCGGATAATTGACTCGCTGAGACAAGATAGAACGAACTGAATACGCCAGACCTTCATTGCTCCGAACCTTCTGCATAAGCCGGCTGGTGAAGCCACCGGCACCAAGAATCTCATTCAGTAAAAGCAATGGAATAGCATCTGGGTCATCGCGAACTATCCCTCGCTTCCCAAGCACCACTTTTCCCTGCGGAATCTCCTTCTGAACGTGATAGAGGCCCGGAACGAGGATTGCTTCTGGCATTTGCGGGTCAGGAGCCACAGCCCCCCGTTCCCAGCCATCAAATGCTTGTGTGAGTTTTTCCAGCATTTCCTCAACAGCAAAGTCACCAGATACAGCAACAATCATATTTCCCGGATGGATAATCTGCTCGTGAATTGTCTGAAGCTGCTCTCGACTAATTGCCTCAACACTCAAAGCTGTTGGCTGACTCGCTTCAAAATGTTTTCGGCCATAGAGCATGGCTTTCCACTCACGAGCCAGTATTGATGAAGCATTGTCATTCCGTTGTTTCAATGACTCAAGCAGCCGTGCCTTCACAACCTCGAGTCGCTGTTTCTCAAAAGCGGGCTTTCGCAACATTGTGACAAAGAGCTTAAGGCTTTCATCAAGATTGCCACTTAATGAGTTCATTCGTGCTGTTGTGAATGTGTTGCCAGCAGAGACAGACATTTCGGTTGCAAGAAAATCCAGAGTCTCATCAAACATCGCTGGACTCATATCACCTGCCCCACCCTCACGAACCATTCGCGCCATTACAGAAGCAAGCCCGGGGGTCGCTGCTGGATCAAGCGAACCTCCACCTTTGAAAGTGATTGAAATATTGACAAGTGGGAATTCATGAGATTCTGCAACGTACACAATCGTTCCATCGGAAAGCATTCTCCGAAAATCAGCCGCACGTGGCGGTGTATAATGGAGAGGCTGAAATTCAATCGCTTCAGGGCGTGGCGGAATAGCAAAGACTTGCGAGAAGCAGAGCAGGCTCACGGCAACAACACCCGCTCGGGAACGCATAAACATGATATTTCTTAACGCCTGATGATTCACTTTTCAGCCTCCTTCGCTGCGACCTCTTCCGAGTTTCTTCGGTAAATTGCAACACTACGATTCGTCTCCTCGAAATAGCTCTTTGCAACTCTTCTGATATCGTCTGCCGTAACTGCTTCATATTTTGCAGGACCTTCATTGATCTCTTCCCAATCCAGCAACGCTTCACTGAAAGCCAACTGGATAAGGAGCGACATATTGTTCTCAAGTCGACGATAATTTGATGCTGCAACACGATTCTTTACTTTACGCAACTCGCGATCTGACAACTCTTCCGTCTGCAGCTTTGCCAACTCTTCATACCAAGCTTGTTCGAGTTGCTCTGGGACCGCATCCCCGCGGGTCATTGCGTCAAAAGAAAACAGGCCAGCGTACTTTCGCGTGTCTGAACTTGCCGATGCTGTAGCAGCAATTCCACGCCCCTCCACCATCGTAGAATAGAGACGACCTGTTCGCTCATTGAGCACCTCTGCAAGCATGTCAAGAGGGTAGCTGTCGACATGACCTGCTGGCACAGTGTGGTAACGAATTTCTATCGTTGGCGGAAAATCACCAATCGCATTCATTCGCTGTTCGGCTAATTGTTCAACCTCAAGCGTAACAACGGCTGGCAATTTATTACTCCCGGGGTCAAGTCGTGAAAAATACTGTCTGATGTACTTCTTTGCTTGTTTTGGGTCAAAGTCACCGACTACAACACCAAAAAGATTACCGGGGCGATAATACGTATTCCAATACACCTGGGCCTGCTCAAAGGTGTAGCTGTTGAGGTCGCTTGGCCAGCCAATAACGGGCCAGGAATATCCGCACGAAGCCCAAAACATCGAATTGAATTGCTCTTGAAATCGACCCGTTGGCGTGCTGTCTGTACGCAGCCGTCGTTCCTCATGAACAACATCTCGTTCCGAATAGAACTCTCGAAACACACTGTCGTTCAACCGATCGCTCTCCATCCACGCCCATAATTCCAGTTTATTTGATGGCACGGTGATGAAGTAGCAGGTCAGGTCATAGCTCGTAAAGGCATTCATGCCACTACCACCAGCCTTTGTATAAACCTGATCAAATTCGTCTTTAACAATAGTTGCAGTGGCCGGGCCAGCTTTTCCTCGGCCCTGCTGGGCACGAATAAGTGTGTCCAGTTTCGTCCGCAAACTTTTTAGCCGAGGTGTATCGTTTACTGAATCCCAAGGGTCATTTATTTCTCCATTCCTATACCGTTCGTACTGCTCACTCAGTACCAGTTGGTTCATCTGGTCGCGCACCTTTTTCTGCTCTACTCGAAACGTACGGTCCTTATCGGGGTTTCGTGTTCCAATCGTATTTGTTCCCTTGAACATCATGTGCTCAAAAAAATGACTGATCCCTGTTATTCCTGGACGTTCATTCACGCTTCCAACACGAGCTACCCAGCCAGCACTTACAACATTTGGTTGATCTGTTCTGGGCACGAGCAGAAACTGCATTCCATTCGGCAAGGTAAATTCTTCAACAGATACTTTTTGGGCAAAAACTATATCTGAAGAGCCGAAGATCATTGAAAGAAGAACCAACCAGCAAAATACTTGCGAACGCATACTCGAACCCACTTCCCAAAGTGTTTGACTCTTGAATTCAAAGTCGAGACTGAACAAACGAATCTGTCGTAGTTATAACCCTTCAACCGGCAACCATGTACCAAAAGTCTGATGAGATGGCGGTGTCTTCTGTTTTTGAGCCAATCATTGAATCAACCTCAGTAAGGTACAACCCACGTGTATCCGTCCGGAAACAGCATATGAAGCTGAAAACAGCGTGTTACTCACGCTTCTTCAGGAGAATACTACGGTTCGGCCATTGTGCATAAAAACGCGGTCCTCAAGCACGAGTCGCACTGCTTTTGCGAGCACAATTTTTTCTACGTCACGCCCTGCCTGAGCCATCTGTTTTGCTGAAAAGGTATGATCCACAGGAATAACATCTTGGGCAATGATTGGGCCGGCGTCGAGCTCTGCCGTTACGTAATGAGCTGTTGCCCCGATCACTTTGACGCCTCGTTCAAACGCCTGGTGGTAGGGTGCCGCTCCCACAAAGGCTGGTAAAAATGAGTGGTGAATATTGATTAATTTTTTTGAATAGCGATCAACAAAACGATCGGAGAGAACTCGCATATATCGTGCGAGGACAATGGACTCGGGGGCATAGTTGTCAATTAACTCGGCTAACTGCTGTTCGTGGGCTTCCCGACTTTTTTCGTGGTGAGGCAAAAAATGAAAAGGCACCTCAAATCTCTCAACAAGCTGACGCAAGGTGTCGTGATTGCTTATTACCGCAACGATTTTGCCGGGTAGTTCACCAACAGCATCCAGCAAAAGTAACTCGCCTAAACAGTGCGGCTCACGAGTCGCACAAATGACAATGGGCCTCGGCTCTCGCGACACAATGCGGACACTTGCTTTGGCGGGCAACACATCAGCAAGTGCAGTTTGAAGGTCATGCATGCCTTGTGTCGAGCAACATGCCTTGGACGACACCTCTGCACGGAAAAAAAAGTGAGAAGCCTCACCATCAACAAATTCTTGATTCCTTTCAATATTCCATTGGTGAGCGGATAGGACGCCGGTGATCCTATGGATAAGACCGACCTCATCGGGACAGTCAACAAGAACAACCTCCTGGACCGATAACGATGTCTCACGAGTTGTTTGCGTTGATCCAATTTTTGAATGCATTTCACCCTCGAATCTGGCTGGCGTTCCAATTCCGAACTACATGATTTCGCCCTGACACTGCGCAAACATTGCTGAAACAAGAAAGAATATAAAGAAGGCACAATGATGACAGACTGAGTATTGCCGCCTCAACGCCCAACGCTAATTGGTTCTATTGCCTAAAGTTTCGTCTTGTGAAACAGGTTCTAGAGCCTACAAAACGTTGGGAAAAATCAATTACAAGAACCACATTTGTGCTTTTCGAGTCTTTATTGATTCAAAAATGTATGTGGGATATACCCGATAAACACAATTTCATCTTGTAAACCAACCGTTGGAATCCATTCTTTGGATTATGATCCTGTCGTTGCCGTGCGATCATCCATCTTGCACGTCGCCACTGAATCCGTAGACTTGTTCGGTTCGCGGTCCAAAAGGCCCGCTAGCGTAGCTCAATTGGCAGAGCGGCTGATTTGTAATCAGCAGGTTGCGGGTTCAAGTCCCGCCGCTAGCTCACGACGCAGCCGGATGGAAACTGTGCGACGTACGTCCATTTGTGGACGATTTCGTTGTTCAGATGCCGACACTGGACGGAGGCTTTGCCTGCCGACCGAACCGGCCACACATTAGGCGAGGTCGATACAACATTTCGGTAAGAACAAAATGGAGCTTAAAAAGGAGAAAAACAGGTAGGCCAGCCACTTAAGGAACCTCCTGAAACCGTCAAAAAGAAGCATTTACAACCACATTTTGCGAAGGGGAGTTTCCCGAGCGGTCAAAGGGGTCAGACTGTAAATCTGATGGCAGTGCCTTCACAGGTTCGAATCCTGTACTCCCCACTATATAAAATGGATGCCCACTCAACAGAAATTCAATAAAACACCAGTGAAATGAAGTGCTGTAGTGAAACATCCGATATAGACATGAATTCAGCGGGTGTAGCTCAATGGTAGAGCAATAGCCTTCCAAGCTAAAGACGAGGGTTCGACTCCCTTCACCCGCTCTTTTTGCTGATCCGATTCGAGAAATATGATAATTCCATGAAATATTAGGTTTTACTTCTATTCAGATGTGACAAAACAATTAAAACTAAGGAGATATCTCGGTACATAATCGACGCCCAGACAGCAATTTAGGCTGCTGTAGCTCAGTTGGTAGAGCGCGTCCTTGGTAAGGACGAGGTCATGGGTTCAAATCCCATCAGCAGCTCTGCCGTAATGGGCTCTTAAAATTTGTAAAGAGAATATCCCGTTTTTGAGAATTTAACGATACAATCTGATGCGGTTCGTAGTCGCAACAGAATAATTTTGAAGTTTTTTACAACAAGCAGGTTAAGAAAACCTGCTACCCCTTCAATGAGGAAAGGCCGAGGAAAAGAGCATGGCTAAGGATACTTTTGAGCGAACAAAACCCCACGTGAACGTCGGCACGATCGGGCACATTGACCATGGGAAAACGACGCTCACCGGTGCCCTTGTCGCCGTGCAGGCGGCGAAGGATCTGGCTGAGGCCAAGAGCTACGCAGACATTGCAAAGGGCGGAACCGTTCGAGATGAAACCAAAACGGTAACTATCGCTGTTAGTCACGTAGAATACCAAACTGAGAAGCGTCACTATGCTCATATTGACTGCCCAGGGCATGCTGACTTTGTCAAGAACATGATTACTGGCGCTGCCCAGATGGACGGTGCCATTCTTGTTGTGAGTGCTGCTGACGGCCCTATGCCTCAGACGCGTGAACATATTCTTTTGGCACGTCAGGTAGGTGTTCCGGCATTGGTTGTCTTCCTGAACAAGGTTGACTTGGTTGATGACCCGGAATTACTTGATCTCGTTGAAATGGAAATCCGGGAACTACTCAGCAAGTACGGGTTCCCTGGCGACGATATCCCAATTATCCGAGGCGCCAGTAAGCCTGCCTATGACAGTCCTGCTGATCCTGAGGCAAACAAGTGCATCGCAGACCTTCTTGATGCTGTTGACTCCTATATTCCGGAGCCAGAACGAGAACTCGACAAGCCCTTTCTTATGGCAATCGAAGATGTCTTTTCAATTGAAGGTCGAGGCACTGTCGCGACCGGTAGAATTGAACGAGGCGTGGTAAACGTCGGTGATGAAGTTGAAATCGTTGGCTTAAAGGAAAAAGCTGACAAGACAACTGTCACCGGTGTCGAAATGTTCAAAAAAGTTCTCGACAGTGGACAAGCTGGTGACAACGTTGGTTGCCTTCTCCGTGGAATTAATCGTGATGCAATTGAACGAGGTCAGGTGCTCGCCAAACCAGGAACAATTAAGCCGCATAAAAAGTTTGAGTGCGAGGTCTACGTTCTTTCAAAAGAAGAAGGTGGTCGTCACACCCCATTTTTTGCAGGGTACCGTCCGCAGTTCTACTTCAGAACAACTGACGTGACTGGTGCAACACAACTAATGGGTGGAGTCGAAATGGTTTCCCCTGGCGACAACGTCAAAATGGAAGTTGAGTTGATGGTGCCAATTGCAATGGATGATGGTGTTCGCTTCGCGATTCGTGAAGGCGGCCGAACCGTTGGATCGGGGGTTGTCACGAAGATTCTTGACTGATTTTCTTGACTCTTGATGTGTTCGGTGGCCAGACCTGTTGGCATCGTCGGAAAAGTTACTTGTGCGGGGTTCGGGTCACCGGGCCCCGTACTTACACAGGGGCGTAGCTCAATTGGCAGAGCGCTGGTCTCCAAAACCAGAGGTTGCGAGTTCGATTCCCGCCGCCCCTGCTTATTGTATGGAGTATTCACATGAGATCGCTCTGGGGCTCGGAAAAGCCAAAACTCAGGGGACTTATGAGAACCGGCTGTATTCTGACGGGCAGTATTGGTAGAAGATCTAGGAACATTTGAAACCGTAAACCTTTGTCTAAAGGCAGATTGAACCGACATGGCAGGAACACAACAACCAGCCGCAACCTTCTTTGGAAGCCTCCTTAGTTTTTCGCTCTATAAGCGTCAGCAGGGTCGAGTCGCTCGCCAAGTCACGTTTGCTGCAGTCGCAATCGCCATAGCAATTGGAGTCTGGAGGCTTGCCCAACTGCTACCTCTTTGGCTGGGCGGTGATACCACAAGTTCACTAAGTACCGATGAACTGGGAATCATGCGGTTTCTCGTCCCTGGCGTTTTACTCGCTGTTGGCATTTGGGTGAGTTTTCGAATGGTCAACACACCGCGCATTGCGGATTTTCTTATCGCTGTTGAAACAGAAATGACAAAGGTTTCCTGGCCAACGCGTGATGAAGTCATCCGCAGTTCGATCGTGATTATTTTCCTGATCTTTACACTCGCTGGAATTTTAGCCGTGTACGATCTTTTCTGGTGGTTCGTCCTTCGTGCCCTCCAAGGCTAGGAATCGACTGCACAAGATTCAAACATCCTCAAGACCACTTCAAAGATAGCAATGCAAGAAAACGAGAACTTTTCAGAAACTGAGCCCACAGCAACCGATGAAACGGCTGGTGTTGGCTCTGAATCAACAGCTTCAGAACATCACAAAACTGCCGATCTACACCGCAGCAAAGAAGACGCTTCCCGCGACGAAACGGCTTCGATCGAATCAACAGAGCTTGTAGAAGAAGATGAAGACGATGGTCCTGTCGAACTCGATGATCCTTTTTCTGGCAGTGAAGATGCAAAACCTGTCATGCTCGATGGTGAAGAAGATGAGGCTGAAGAACCAGCACCCGCAGAAGGGGATATGGACTGGTACATCCTTAAGGTTCAAAGCAACCGAGAAGACTCAATCCGTGAAACCCTTCAGCGACGCATTGCAATGCAGGGCATGGATTCGTGGTTCGGTGAAGTCGTGGTCCCGAAGGAACAAGTCACGGAATTCAAGAGTGGGAAAAAACGGGTTGTCTGGCGAAAACTCTACCCTGGCTACATTCTTGTAAATATGATTTTGAATGATGAAACCTGGTTTCTTGTACGTGAAACAGGCGGTATTGGTGATTTCACGGGCTCTGGTGGAAAGCCAAGCCCAATGTTGCCTCAAGACGTCAAAAAACTGCTCAACAAGGGTGAGGAAAAGGCCGAAGAGACACCAAAACTGAAGATCAACTTTAAGAAAGGTGATCGTGTCAAAATCAATGAAGGTACCTTCGAAAACTTTGAGGGCGAAGTTGAGCAGATTGACGAAGCAAATGGCCGCGTCACGGTTATGTTAAGCATTTTTGGTCGCTCGACACCGGTTGATATTGAGTACTGGCAGATTGAAACGGTGTAGCGTCCGAACAAGACTTCCAACACCAAGGTTGACTCTTTACGCGTGAGTGACGACTAAGGGTTGGTCGAGGCAGGGACAATCCGCTGCTAAACAAGACCAGTAAAACACTTTGGTAGCCACTTTTGAGCGAAAACCGCTGAAGGGGCTTTGACAGGAGCAAATTTACCGGCATGATGGTTAATTCTTGTTGTGACGGAAACTTATAAGGATTTGGGCTGATGGCAAAACAGGTAACGGGTCAAGCAAAATTTCAGGTCCCAGGTGGTCAAGCGACCCCTGCACCTCCGGTAGGAACTTCACTCGGTCGATTTGGGATTAATCTGGGCCAGTTTGTCCAACAATTTAACGACAAGACCAAAGAAGCTGGCGGCATGCCTATTCCTGTGGTCGTTACTGTCTACAACGATCGATCATTTGATTTTGTCACGAAAAGCCCTCCAGCAGCCGCTTTGTTGAAAAAGGCTGCTGGCCTTGCCAAGGGATCTGGCGTTCCAAACAAGGACAAAGTTGGGAAAGTCTCAGTAAATCAATTAGACGAAATTGTCAAAATGAAGTCTGCTGACCTGAATGCACGTGACGATGAACATGCACGCCGAATGATTGCCGGAACAGCCCGTAGTATGGGGATTACCGTTGAAGGTTGAATACCGGAAAAAACCTGTAATAATCTAATTTTTCAGGGTGAAAAGCTCCGCTGTCATGGCACCGTGCCATTCCGGTTCCTTCGGAACAAAAATGCAGCTCCATACAAGAGAGACCAACAACTTCGGCTTGGGGCTTCATCAAAAGCAAAATTTAATTTCAAAACGTCTCCAGTACAGAGGAATCCTAAAGTGCGACTCACCAAACGCATGAAATCTGCTCTTGCCGCCAAACCGGCTGATGAAGCACCACTTCCACTCTCAGAAGCTGTCGAAACGCTAAAGAAATTTCCACCGACAAAATTCGATCAGACAGTTGAAATTCACATTCGTCTGGGCATCGATCCCAAGCAAGCTGATCAGATCGTGCGAGGTTCGATTGTCCTTCCACATGGCATTGGCAAATCAAAACGTGTTGTCGTTTTTGCCAAAGGAAATCTTGCTGATGATGCAACTGCCGCTGGTGCAGAGGAAGTTGGTGGCGATGACCTCGCAAAAAAAATCAAAGGTGGTTGGACCGATTTTGATGTGTGCATTGCAGCA
>DONH01000167.1 GCA_003509235.1 Planctomycetaceae bacterium | reverse complement strand
GCATGCCAATAGGATCATCACCGCCAAGCAACATCCTCGAAATGTCTTCTTCGGTTTCCAGTTTTGGCTCAACCGCGACAGAAACCTTGAGTTCTAACGAGCCCACACGAACAAGGTCACCGTCCGCCAACGGCTTTGGTTCACTAATGCGCAGACCATTCACAAAGGTACCATTCCTACTACGGAGATCCTTTGCCCAGAGGACATTATCCTTTTTGATAATCGCGCAGTGCTTCCTACTAACCTCTTCACTGAGAGGTCGGAGATCACATTCCTCTGCCCGACCGATAATTAACTTGTCCCGTTTCATTGAAACCGCCCGTCCAGCACGTTTGCCGGAGGCGATCACTAATTTGGCGATCATATGCCCTAGCTTGGTAAAGACTCATGTTTCAATCCCCAAAAACTTGTCGGAATGATCGGGACAAAATAAAAACCATTGACACGTTTCCTTAACGCTAGCAATTTGTGTCAGTAAAGTCCAGCGACAACAAAATCGCCCCCTTGTCAGGCGGGATACGAAGCAAATTTGACATAAAACCTGGTCTTGGCACTTGTGTTCAGCGTCTGTGCAGCCATGCCACACTTTCATAACGCTCAGTTCGTCTGGCGATCTCACCGTTTTCTTTCTCGTATGAAGGTCCCGTCTCCACAATCAATTCTCCATTCAGCCGGTCTGCAAGGCGTTGAAGCCAACCGCCAACCACGTCATTTACTGAGCCGGAGCCAGCCTGAAGGACGTCTCCAAGGCCAACGTGACTGCCTTCACCACGGATATGAGGATTTCTATGCAGAAGGAGACTGCCGTGCTGCAGAACGACCCCAGAGAGCCTTCGCTGCGCACTCCCAAGTATTTTATGATTCCCGTGCGGGGAAGTACCAGATGCATCCTCTATGACGAGATCTCCGAATGCCCGACGATTGAAGCAGTAAAAACTCTGGTCCGTTTCCCGACTTGTCGTTTCCACCATACGCGCCCTGAGATGACGGCCACCAAGCTCTTCGACAAGAGCGCCGTGGACTGCGTCATAAAGCTTCTCCGTTCCCCGGCTCCAGTCATGGCTACCTGGAACTGCCAGTCCATAGGTGAGATCAGTCCCATGAATGATTGCGCCACCTCCACTTGGCCGACGAACAACTGGCCAGTGAGATAATTCCAGTGTTTCAGAAAAATCAACGCACCGCTGAAAACTACCCAGTGACACCGTGTGTGGGTGCCAACCGTATAACCGCATAAGTACACGGTTCGTTTCCTCAGACTGCCGAGCAAGTGCTTCGTCAGCGGCCATATTCCATCCACCTGCTGCCGGAGGGTCTCGCCAGACATGGAGGCCGATCGGCTGTTTTTTATTCGGTGAAGAATTGCTGGAACCTGACAAATCCATCACCCCCCAATGAGTGTATCGTACGCTTCCTGATTCATGAGTGAATCGAGTTGCTCTACTGAATCCGGCTGGACACGAATAACCCAGCCACTTCCATAGGGATCGCTACCAAGGGTCTCGAGCTGACTCGGCAACTCTGTATTTGCAGCAACGACCTTTCCCGAAATTGGTGCATAGAGATCACTTACTGCTTTCACACTTTCGATCTCACCGAACGACTCTCCAGCAGTCACAATCGCACCGACATCAGGTAATTGCATGAAAACGAGGTCTGTCA
The DNA here is from genome assembly GCA_003509235.1 of Planctomycetaceae bacterium. Taxonomy (GTDB): domain Bacteria; phylum Planctomycetota; class Planctomycetia; order Pirellulales; family UBA1268; genus UBA1268. The sequence continues at coordinate 4,765 of DONH01000167.1, read as the reverse complement.
AAGCCTCCACGGCATACGCCGATATACCAACTGTGACCGACCCATCGTCCTCTAGTCGTGCCCATTCATGTGATTTTGCGTAGCGACGAGAATTCTCCATGACATTTCTCCAAAGGTTACTGATGTATAAACAGATTAAGATTCAATACGTTGTATCAATCGTGGCGAGGTCGGCGATAAAATGGAAGGGAAACGATTTTCACCGGCAGCCGTACACCTCTTACCAGAACTTCAAGTTCGCATTCGTGCTCAAGAACCACTCGATCAACTACGGCCAGAGCTATTCCTCGCTCACATGTTGGTGAAAAACTGCCACTCGTGATCTCTCCGCAAACGAAGTCCATTCCATTCTTGGAAAACATGACTTGATCACCGCTTCGAGCTGCTCGACGCGACTCAAATACCAGACCAATGCGGCGGCGATCACTCTCACCACGACGTGTTCGTATCTCTTCAACTCCAGGGAAATCTCGACCATCAATATTCACCGCAAATCCAAGACCTGCTGAAAAGGGATCGGTTTTTTCATGTAATTCATGGCCATAAAGCGGCATAGCGGCTTCGAGCCGCAGGGTGTCACGACTACCAAGGCCACAAGGAATAGCACCGCCTTCTTCAACCAACTCTTGCCATACACCCTGCGCTTGCGATGCTTCAAGAATGATTTCAACTCCGTCCTCGCCTGTATAGCCGGTTCGGCTCACGAGAACCCGTTCTCCACCTAATTGGGTTTCAAGGGCACCGTAGTTCGGCAGCGCAGCGAGTTGTTCGAGAATTCTTTCTTCAAAGACACATCTCAAAGGCCCCTCATGGGCATCGTCTTTCTTGTGCCCAAACACCCGTGGACCCTGCACAGCAATCATTGCAGATTCTTCTGTTATATCGTTGACAGTCACTCCTTCTGGTGGCAGACAGGCCTCAAGCCAGCGAACGACCCGCTGTCGATTGCTGGCATTCACAACAAGAATAAAACGCTGGGTTCCATTCTTTTTATCCGCAAGACGGGTCACCAGGGCATCATCAAGTATGACAGGAGTTCCATCCAACTGAACCTTGCCAACTGTACCATCAACACCAGTAATTAATGTGTATCGGGCTCGACCCACCGGCAGGTCACGTACCTGCCGAGTCAACCTGGACTCAAGCCATTCGGCTGCCTGACTCCCTTCAATTGCAACTCGTCCCATGTGCGACACATCAAAAACACCCGCACCTTTCCGAGTGCCAAGATGTTCAGAAACAATTGTGGAGTACTGGACAGGCATCGACCAACCGGCAAAATCAACCATTCGTCCGCGATTATTTTCATGCCATTCGGCAAGAGGTGTTCGCTGCGACATTTTTTTATAATTCCTTTTGGACAGACGACGAAACGACTGGTCAACGGCATAGACATTTTTCAAAATTTGATTGTACGAGTTCTCACAAAAGCAACCAGCCTTATCGTCTTTTATGCCGTTTTGATTTCTTTCGCTTGATTTTTTTATCAGCAGTTTTTTTCTGACTGGCTGATTTTGGTCCATTCTCTACCTGAGTTTTCCGTTGCCTCTCATTCTGCCGAACACCGTTTCGCCCCCTTCGGGAATAACCCCGCCGCGACGATGAAAGACGACGACTCTTCTGCTTTCTTCTGGAATCATTTTTCCTCTGTACCGGGCAAAATAGAAGTTGTCGCTTCCCAAGATCGACTTCTTGCACAGATACTCGAATCGGATCACCCAATCGAAATATGTTTCCCGGACGATGACCACTGAGAGTATGAGACGCCCTATCGAATCGATACTGATCAGATGGCAACTCTTCTGTCTCTACCAACCCTTCAGCTGGTAGTTCAACTCCTTGGACGAAAATGCCAAATCGTGCAACGCCTATTACAACGCCCTCAAGCTCCATTCCAACACGACTGCTCAAAAAATGAAGCAATTTGAGCTTTATCAATTCACGCTCTGCGGCTTCAGCCCGTCGCTCGAGTTCCGAGCATTGCTCTCCAAGTTGCTCAAGATGATCACCCGGGGGCTTCTTGCCTGCCTCCAGACTGTCGAGTGCCCGATGGATCGTCAGATCAGGATATCGACGAATCGGTGATGTAAAGTGACAGTAACAATCACTGGCCAGCGCATAGTGCCCTTGGTCTATAGGGGCGTATATCGCTCGGGAAAGGCTTCTTAAAACTGCGTAGTGGACTGCATGCTCTTCGGATTTGTGACGGGCAAGTCCGAGTAAACGTTGCAATTCAAAGCGGCTTTCAAGTGACTCAACTTCAAAACCAAGCTCGAGAACGAATTCTGTTAGCTGTCGGAGTTTCCGCAGATCCGGTGACGGGTGAATTCGCCGCAGGAATTTTCCTTTTGCAGCGGCAATTTTCTTAGCAACAGCCTCATTTGCTGCAAGCATAAATTCTTCAACAATCTGATGGCTCTCAGTGTTCTCAACAACATGAGCACCGGAAACTCGGCCCGATCGATCGAGATCTATTTTCACTTCAGGCATATTGAGCTCGAGCGCGCCGCGTTTCAGTCGCCGATTCCGCAAGATAGAAGCAAGTCGCTGCATTCTCCCGAGCAGGTTCCGAACCGATGTCGTCATCACAATTTCTTCAGTATCTGGGTTACCGATAAACACATCGACTTCTTCATATGTAAAACGGCGACAACTCTTAACAACCGTGCGCTGGACTTCAGTATGAACAGGAGCCCCATCCTCAGAGAATTCAATCCAACACGTACGCGCGAGCCTAAGACGGTTTGGTTGAAGACTCGCAAGATTGTTCGAAACAATCTCAGGTAACATTGGGATAACCTGATCGGGCAGATACACACTTGTGCCACGGGCGAGGGCTTCTCGATCAAGTGCCGAACCTTTTTGGACAAAATGGGCAACATCCGCAATATGGACCCCAAGCAACCAGTGCCCCCGTTCCAGACGCGTGAGTGAAATTGCATCATCAAAATCACGAGCATCCTTCGGATCAATTGTGACAATTATCTCATCAGTAAGATCCTGTCGTCCATCTGGAACATAAGAAGCAAATTCATCAGCTTGTCGGCGTGCGTCTTCCAAAACACTTTCGGGGAAAGGCCCGGGCAAACCAAACTCAGCCACTACAGTCTGCGTATCGACTCCTGGAGCGTCAGAGGCCCCTAGAACCTCAACGATTACCCCCTCACCATCCTGCAAAGGGCTCGGGAAGCGTATGAGTTCAACGATTACTTTGTCCTCATCACGCACACCTTTCGCGCTTGGATCCCCAACCCAGATAGGTCTCGGGAACTGCGTGCCATCAAGTTGGACCCAATGCTCTCCGGCTGATTGAAAGGCCGTGCCAACGAAACGCGTCGTACGTCTCTCAATAACTTCAACCACCTCGCCAGAGAGTCCCGGCCTTCCAACATGACGCTCTTTGGTAATTTTCACACGAACGGTGTCACCGTCTGCCGCATCTGCAGAAGCTACCAACGGAACCCGGATATCAGCATCTCGATCAGTCGGCCGTGCATCAGAGGGCCGCACAAATCCATACCCCTGTCTGCTGCGACTAAACCGCCCAACCACCAACGTCCTGGCCATATGTCTTTTTCTTTAGATTTGTGCAGGGCAGGGTGACTTTACTCTGCTTTATTCAAGAGGAATTACCGCCACGTCCTCTGAAAAACTTTCGCCCATGGTTCGGATGGTATTGCGTCCAGCCATCATCAATAGCAGCTTCTGACTGAAAGAGCTGCAATGTACCAATCAGTTTTGCATCAAGTGCATCGATAAAATGGAGTGCTATGGCCTCCAGTGTCATCGGCAGCTTAGGGGCTCCAAATGCATATTCACCATGGTGGCTTGCCACCATGTGTTTAATACGATTTGCAACCTCCTGATCAAACGGCGAGCCCGTTTTCTCTTCGATCTTGCGTATTTTGTCGTCGACGATCTCAATTCCAAGCAGAACATGACCGAGCAACTGACCTGAATCGGTATAAGAAAAACCTTTTTCATTTTCGAGCTCTACCGTCTTTCCGATATCGTGCACAAGCACTCCGACAAGTAGAAGATTTCGATCAAGATCAGGATAGAGCGAAGCGACTCGGTCAGCGAGCCGCAACAACATCACAACATGCTCGAGTAATCCACCTGCATACGCATGATGATGTTTGATACCAGCTGGGCATCGCTCAAAGGCTTCCATCAACTCAACATCTGACAACACTTCCTCAAAGAGAAGCTTTGGAAGAGATTCTTGTAGCGTCGTCGAAAAATCATTGAGCTCTTGCCGGAGTTGTGCAACAGCGTCTTGTGTAAGCACACGAAACGCTGTTTCATCAACACGTGTTGGATCGACCTGATCTACCTCGGTGAGGATAACCTGGAGTGCGCCGGAATAAAGCTGCGTTGTGCCGGCAACGCGAACATAATCTCCCTCAGAAAATGCTTCAAAATGTTCATCTGAAGCATTCCACATGCGTCCAGTAATGGTTCCACTGCGATCTGCCAACTCTACCTGAAGATACAACTGCCCGTGACGATTTGGCCGGAGCTGTTTCCGGGTGGCTAGAAAAATCTGATCAATTGTGACCTGAGGAGCAAGTTCTGTTACGCATTTACGACGGCTTCTCGGTGGTGGAAATACATTCCGTGACGACTGTGGTGAAGACATATGGGTCAATAGTAAGTGGCGGCAGGCCGGTGCTTGCCGGATACCTGGAAAATGTAATCGCTTAGTCTATTACCAAACTATCTCAACCGCCAACTAACTCGCTACAATAAAACTATGTAAAAA
>DONH01000147.1 GCA_003509235.1 Planctomycetaceae bacterium | reverse complement strand
ATCGGTTTGTTGAATGTTAATTCGCAGCTCAGCTCGTGAGTTCGTTTTATTGACGTGTTGCCCACCCGGCCCTTGGCTGCGTGAGAACTGCCAGCGGATTGCATGAGCAGGGATGACGGTCTTGCCGATACGGATCGATTTTTTGTCATGATGTATTGTGTTTTCGACGACTCTCATTGGGATAATATAGTAGCACTGTGAGTTGATGCAGTCTGGCTGGTGCACTCAGTATAGAAAAGGTTCTCAGATATGGTTTCATTAAGAACAATTGTAATGTGTCTGAGCTGTGCTCTGGTGTGTACGAGTTTATGTGAAAATGGAATATCGCAGGAGCGAAATAGTGGCAGCAAGCCAGGCATGGATGAACAGCGTTCGTTATCGACGAGACCTGGTGAAGACTGGTCGGGGTTTTTAGGGCCAACTGGAAATGGGCGGAGTGAACTACGGAATGCGGTCGTGCCATGGGCAGAGACGGGCCCAAAAGTGAGTTGGACTCTTGAACTTGGGGAGGGGTATTGTGGCCCCGCGGTGTCCAAAGGGCGGGCCTTTGTTTTTGATCGGATAGCCGGAGAGGAGCGGCTGCGATGTGTCAGGGCAGAAACGGGCGAAGTCCTGTGGGAGAAAATGAGTCCAACGAGCTATGTTGATATGTTCGGTTATGATGGGGGACCGCGATCATCACCAGTACTTTGCGACAACCGTGTTATCACATATGGTGCAGAAGGCATGTTATCGTGCCGACGGCAGGTAGATGGGAGCCTCCAGTGGCAGGTTGAGACAGGGAAAGAGTTTCACGTTGTCCCCAATTTCTTTGGTGTGGGCGCGTCGCCTGTTATTTATCAGAAAAATTCAGGCTCACAAAACAAACTCGTCATTGTTCAAGTTGGTGGGAGTGCCAGAAGCGAATCTCCAGCTAATCCGCAGCGACTTGATCTTGTGAAAGGCCTTGATAGCGGTCTGGTTGCGTTTGATCTTGAGAACGGGAGAGAAGTCTGGCGAACAAGTAGTGAATTAGCGAGTTATAGTACTCCTTTGCTGAATATGTTCGATGGAGAAGTTCGCCTGCTTGCCTGGATGCGCGACCGGTTGTTACTTATTGACCCGGAATCCGGGGCTATAAAAGATTCGTTTTTTTGGCGAGCAGAAGAATTGTTTAGCGTTGTTGCCGCCACCCCAGTTGTTCGTGCTGCTGAAGTGCTTTTGTCTGAAACATACGGTCCGGGAAGTGTGCTCTTGAGTATTGAAAATGATTTATTCGTTGAGCGTCGCCGTGACTCTCCCCGTAGTCGTCACAGGAATTCACTGCGGTGCCATTGGGCGACTCCAGTGCTGCACGAGGGCTGTGTCTATGGCACGACAGGCCGTAATTCTGGTGACGCCTTATTTGTTTGTGCTGATTGGGAGACCGGAGAGTTGCATTGGAAAGAGCCGGGGCTTGGCCGAGCGAGTTGTATACTTGCTGACGGCGTACTGATTGTTTTGAGTGAGTTTGGCGAACTGCTCCTCATCAAAGCTTCCAAGACAACGTGTGAAATTATCAGCAGGTGTGAACTTAAGGATAGGCAGTCCGGAGGCACATTGTTGAATCCACCATGCTGGGCGGCGCCCGTTGTGGCTCATGGGTATCTTTATGTTCGTGGTGCCGGAAAGCTCGTGTGTCTTGATCTCATGCATTAATAAATTTCTGTCGTGTTCTTGCCACGAGAGATAAGCATGTCGGCAAAAACTTTTGTCAAGGGCAGGGTGGGGGAAAAATAAATTACTCGGATGCTTTCATGACTTCACGGAAAAGTTGAAAAAAGGCTTTTTGCCCAAGGAAATCCCGTTCCTGACAACATGTAGTCCCTGCTTGATTTTTCTATAGACAGTTTGGCATTCAGGTGACCATACTTTTCGCTTCGGTTTGACCAGTTCTTGATTTATCGGTGTGCCAAATTAAGTCTGTCTGACCTATTATTCAACTTTGTCCACGTGTCTTCACGCGCAGAGTAAATTTATTATTCACACATCAGGTGGCATGCCCAATTCTGGAGAACACCTTCCTATGCTTTCCTCGGCATCGTTGCGGATTGCGATTAGTCAACTAGCGACGCTGCGATGGGGTCTTGCGGAAGAACTTTGCCATTACACCGAGCATGGTTTTGATGCGATTTCACTGTGGCGGCCAAAATTATCAGATTTTTATCTCTATGAAGCGAGAGAACTTTTGGATAGTGCTGGCATGCGGGTTTCTTCTGTTCAGTGGCCAGGAGGCTTTACTGGGAGTGAAGGCCAGACGTTTCGGGAAAGCCTTGAGGATGCTTACGAGGCTATCGATCTTGCTGAGCAACTGGACTGCCCGCTTGTTGTCTTACGGACGGGATCGCGTGCCGGGCATACGCTCTCGCATGCTCGGCGTCTGATACGCCTTGCGATTGAGGAGCTTGCTCCGGCCGCTGAAGCAGCTGGTGTTACCCTTGTCGTGAAGCCGTCGCAGGACGAAGCTAGTTTCTTAACGACATTGGGTGATGCCCTTACGATACTTGAAGACTCTGACTGCCCGAATGTTGGCTTAGCAATCGATCTCTGGTCGTGCTCTGAAGAGTTGATCTCTTTTCAAGGTAGCAGGTCTGTGTTTGAACGGATCAAAATTGCCTCAGTCGCAGATAGGGTCGATGGAATTTCTTCCGGCTGTGAAAGGTTGCCCCCCGGTGTTGGAGATCTTCCGCTCACCGGTTTGCTTCGTCTCCTTTTTGAGTCTGGATACCGGGGTGAAATTGAGTTTGATCCAGTTGGGCAAACCGTTTCTTCGATGGGGTATGAAGAACTTCTTGCCTCAATTCGTCGGTATGTTGACGATTTTCAGAATGACATAAATGTGATCGGAAGCAACGCTTGTCGCAGTGCATATCCTCTGCCGATGGCAGGAGCGTTTCCTCGGTAAGAGGGTATTCATTCGGGCTGCTGAGCAGGGTCTCTTAGATTCCACGCTTCAAGCCAAACAGCTTCGGTTGGCTCAAGATTGAAATCTTTCCGGAGTCGCTGATCAAAGTCGTGCATGTGCGCAGCGCCATAGAAAATGGCTACTGACTTCACCCCGTTTTGTAATTGTTGTCTGAGAACGGACAAAGCAGCGGTATTCCGGTCTGTAATTAAAGAAGATCCATCTTCTCCACCAAAGGCTGAGGTCAATATTTCCATGTCGGAAAATTGCTCGGCGAGTAGCCGTTTCATGCGGAGCTCTCTATTTGATCCAAAAACAATGCCAAAGAGATCACCGAATGAAAGGTCTGGGGAGTTCTTCTTTTCATCTCCGTTCGCCCGATCCATGCTTTCCTGCATTAACTTTGAAAACATGGTCCACCAAGATTCCCCCCTACGTTGCATTGCGGCGCTAAACTGTCGAGGTGAAAGATCTGCGTGGACGAAGTTTTGCGGCTTGTAATTTATCTCATCCAGTTGGAATTGGAGTCCTAGCAATTTTGTGAGTCCTTGCTGGGCAGTGCCAATTGCTCCAGACGGCTTGCCGCCAGCTTGTGGAATTCGTGCATTTGGTGGAGCAACTAATTCATAGAGAACAGCATCGTATGTTTCAAAAAGCCTATTCAGAGTTGAAAAGTATTTTCTTTCACCAATATGTACAGCAGCAATCAAATCTACGTGAACGGTTTGCCCTGCCTGATTTTGCCTGTCGCTGTATCGCACGATAGCGGTTTCGAGGGCAACTGGACCACCAGCCTTATTGCGGTGAAGTCGTAAGAACTGAGGAGCTTCAAGAGTCTCTGGCTTTGATGTCGGATCGGCTCCGAAAACAGACAGAGTTGAAGCTATGGCAAGACAGGCAAAAAACGAAAGTGGCGATAATAAGGTCCGCATGGAAGTTTTTCTCTAGGGGGCTGTATCGTTCTACCTTAGCAGGCTTCCTTCCTCCCGTCCCGCGGGAGAGATAGTTGCAGAATGGTAAGGCAGGCGGGATAGCGATATTTCCCGGTGGAATAATCGTCATTGTTTCTCAACTTTAGTCAATGCGAATGATCGTTAGGACCGATACCAGAGAAGAATCCGCAGAAGTGGACATTTTGGATACTGATCCTTGGGATGAATGAGCAATGGTTATTCAAAAGCATTTTTTGAGGCTTATTACCAGGTTTTTCCGCGTTGCTGTGACGGTGATGCTGAGCGTGGCAATGACTGGGATGTCTGGTCCGTGGATGTCAAGAACGACTGCTAGTGACTGGATGCCAATGCTGCCGGATCAGGACTTCTATGACTTCCAGCTATTCGCTCCGCCTGATTTGGGTTCATACAACATTTATGAACGCGATGATGACGGTGTCTACTTTAATTACGATCGACTATTTTGGGGCATTACAATTCCACGGACTGTACGCACTGGTGAGACCGGCAGAGGCGAACCAATCATACCGTTTAATCCCGTTAGCCCGTTTACAATCGTGGACGTTAACAATGATTTTTTAGATTATTCACAGGACAACCCAATTGAGTTGACCTCTATTACTGCTGATGGCGGAGACTCAGTCACGATTCCAAATGTGTCTCAGAACTATACGATGTTTCAGATTGGTAATGATCCGCTTCGTCTTGATTTGAACACAAGTTGGATGCGAACGAAAATGACTATGGGTAACCGGTT
>DONH01000348.1:6566-6735 GCA_003509235.1 Planctomycetaceae bacterium | reverse complement strand
GTAATCAATGGTGTAGACCGTTTCATGCAATTGTGACGACAACTCTGTTTCAACAGGCAGCGAAAATTGTGGCCGCCACTGGATAGCCAGCCTCCGCGGTGATTTTTTGCCACCAAGTGATGTGAATTCATGATTACCAACAACTGGTATCGCTGTGCATTGGCTATGC
>DONH01000348.1:0-6225 GCA_003509235.1 Planctomycetaceae bacterium | reverse complement strand
AACCATTGTGCCCATTCATAATCTCGGTGGGCCTGATTAATCAGGTCACCGGCATGCACAACAAACGAGGCTTTCGGTGCGGTCTGGTGTGCTCGGCGAATCACACGTGACCAATGCGCCAGAACATCATTTTGAGCATCACCGAAATAGATAAATTGTGTGGGGGCATATTCAGCACGTGCCGTTCGAAATTGAATCCACTCTGACCAACGGGCATCACCATCACCAACTCTATAAACGTAGACTGTATCGGGCTTGAGCTGATCAAAGATCACACTGTGGTAATGCACGATGAGAGATGCATTGCTTTTATACAAACCTAAATCAAACGGCTCCGTGACAGCATCCTTACTCACAGACTGATCTTGAAAATTTGAATTCACAGTCGCCTCAGCAATTTGTCCAACTGCCTTTTCGATAGTAGCGTCTGTACGCCATGTCACAGCACGACTTGTGGCTGGATCACCATTGAATGTCAAGATAATACGATCCGGGTCTTTACTTGGAATTTCCNNTACTGATCATTAGCTGTTTTAAATTGAATCCACTCTGACCAATTTTTACCATCTCCAACTCTGTAAGCGTATGTCGAATTGGGTTTTAAATCTTCAAAAATAATACTGTGATAATTTACTACAAATGAGTTGTTAGATTTGTAAAGACCTAAATCAAATTGCTCAGTAGTTGCTTTATATGTTTTTGCTTTAGCAGCAAATTTAGAATTAACTCCAGCTAATGCAATTTGAGCTAAACCCTTTTTTACTGTTGCATCCGTTCTCCACGTAACAGCTCTTTTAGTAGCTGGATCACCGTGAAAATTTAAAATAATTCTGTCCGGGTCTTTACTTGGAATTTCCCAATGTCGTAATTTCTCAACGTTCTCATGTGCTGTAGCGAATCCAACGCCAAATACAACACATAACACCAGGAACAAAAAAGAAAAACGTGTGTTCATATCAATCTCGCAAACCATAGTTCAAGGATTTTGTTTACTTTGAACATGATATCATCGCGTCAGGAATTCTCAGTAAATATTCTAAACTGAGTATCAAACAGACAGGTGCCGGCACTTACAGCAGGTCTCATATGCACAATCCAGCAAAGCGAAGGACTTTTGTACAAGCGTGTGCTCTGACACTGGGTTCATCAATTTTCCCCCGTCTACATCACAAAGTAACCGCACAAGACAGCCATGATCATGAGCGCTCTCAGCGTTTCAGTGTTTCAACGTATTCTTTCTGGCAATTCCGCGGTCCAAAAGTCCCAATAGAAACCTGTATCGACCATGCAGCGCGCATGAACTTTGATGGGCTTGAAATACTTGAGATGCAGATGACCGATTCCTCAAACCCATACTTACAACAATTGAAACGTCGGGCCCATTCACACGGGCTTGCACTGTGTGGATTTTCAACACATCAGGGTTTTGTTTCACCAGATTCAATACGACGGCAGGACAATATCAAAAAAACAATCGCTTCTATTGAACAGGCTTACTGTCTTGGTATTCCAACCATGCGAATCAATACAGGACGATGGGGTACAATAAAAAGCTTCGATACCCTTATGGCAAACCGTGGAATCGAACCAAGGCTTGAGGGATACACAGATGATGATGCGTACAAGTGGGTCATTCAATCTATCGAAGAATGTTTACCCGTGGCCGAAAAGTGTGGAGTGGTCCTCGGACTTGAAAACCATTGGGGCCTAGGTCGCACCGCTGCTGGTGTACTCAAAATAATTGAGGCTATTCAATCTCCGTGGCTTCAGGCCACACTTGATACCGGCAACTTTCTCGAGGACATGTATCAACAGATGGAAGCACTTGCGTCCGCTGCATGTTTCGTACAAGCCAAGACATATAACGGTGGGGGCACCTGGTACACGCTTGATATTGACTACCCAAAGGTTGCCACGATTCTTCATGACGCGCGGTATAACGGCTGGGTGTCACTTGAATTTGAAGGAAAAGATGATCCATTGATCGCAATCCCGAAAAATCTCAAGCTACTACGACATGCTTTTGACAGACAATAAGCCTCTTCGGTGAGCAAGCCCTTGATGATGAGTACATCACAAAATAAATCTATTGATTCATTGTCACAACCACTTGTTCGGCGAGCGACAGCCGAAGAGATCTGGCCACTTCGGCATGAGGTCTTACGAGCCGGTCTCTCATTTGAAACGGCAAAATTTGATGGTGACCTCGACGACACAACTCGGCACTTTGGTACATTTGCTGACAGGAACGTGCTGTGTTGCCTGTCTTTATTTCAGTCTACGTGGAATGATTCTAATGCCTGGCAGCTACGAGGCATGGCAACGACAGTAACGCATCAGCGGCAAGGCATTGGTCAATTACTTTTAATGTTCGCAATTGATGTGGCAAGACAAGAAAAACCAAGCTGGCCGTTCTGGTGCAATGCACGTACGACTGCTATCGGTTTTTATGAACAGGCTGGCTGGTCGACGAAGACTGACGTATTTGATATTCCAACGGCTGGACCACATGTCAAAATGCATTTCGTGGCACCCTGAATCATCCATTCAAGAAACCTTCATCACAGTCAAGAGAAGCAACCATGAAACACACTATTTCCTGCCTCATTATTTTTTTGTGTTGCTCTTGTACTGTGTCAGCCCAACCACCGAATATTCTCATCTTTTTGGCAGATGATCTTGGGTGGGCTGATCTCGGTTTTCAGGGATCGTCTGATATTCGCACACCCAACATCGATCGACTTGCTGCACGCAGCATTCGATTCACTGACGGACACGTGACTGCCTCAGTCTGTAGCCCATCACGAGCAGGCTTGCTCACCGGTCGCTATCAACAGCGTTTTGGTCACGAAGCCAATACACCCCCACCAGATCAAGGCATGGATCTCAACCAACAGACAATGGCTGATGCACTGAAAAATCGTGGGTATCGAACAGGGCTTGTTGGAAAATGGCATCTTGGCAATGCAGATCGCTTTTATCCAACAGAGCGAGGATTTGATTCTTTCTATGGACTCCGTGAAGGGTCGCGAAGCTATTTCTTCAACCCTGACCGTGAAGACAAACCGTCCAGTACCAAACGGATTGAAAAGAATGGCGCAACTGTTGCGTTTGATGGCTATCTGACAGATGTTTTTGGACAGCAGGCAATTGAATTTCTTGAGGATGATTCAGAAGAACCTTTTTTTCTCTACCTTTCATTTACTGCACCACACGGTCCGATGCATGCAGATGAGGAAGATCTCGAGCGTTTCAAGAACATCACAGATAAAAAAAGACGTACCTACGCAGCCATGATCTGGGCAATGGACCGAGCAATTGGAAATGTCCTCGATTCACTTGATAAATCTGGCCAAACTGACAACACCATTGTCTGGTTTCTCAGTGACAATGGGGGCGCAACAGGCAATGGTTCAATCAACCTCCCTCTTGCAGGCCATAAAGGCATAAAGTTTGAGGGTGGAATTCGCGTGCCGTTCCTTATGAGTTGGCCTGAAAGGTTCCCTGCAGGTGAGGTCTACGATGGGCTGGTCTCATCAATGGATATTTTTCCAACTTCACTCGCAGCCGCCGGCGGTAACGTCAACGCTGCTCACTTGGATGGTGTCGACCTCATGCCTTTTCTAACTGGCGAAAAAACAGGACCTCCGCACCAACAACTCTTCTGGCATAAACTCTGGTTCTCAGCAATGCGAGACAACAACTGGAAATTGATCTACGTCAAAGATTATGGCTATGCACTTTACAACCTGACACAAGATCGTGAAGAGAAACAGAATGTCGCCGCTCAGCATACACAACGTGTTGAAGCAATGAAAAACCAGATGGACATCTGGAAATCAATGATGGAGCAACCACGCTGGGATGAAGCACTGCGATGGTTCCATGTCCATTACAAAAATCATATCAATATTATCGAAGGCACGGATGAGCCAACGAGAGAGCCACTAAAAGACTCAGTAAAAAATAGATGAAATGAGTTTGATGGCCTCCTGCCAGAAGTTAGTGGCATAGAAAGTCAACGACAAACTCTTGCACCTGAGTATCCTTCATCAAGAAACTATGTAGCGCTGGAACAACGACAAATGATTTGCTTCCCTCAAGGCGAGCTTCATCAACTTCGACAACAAAATCACTCGCATTGTCGAGCAGGGGATTTTGTATCACCTTATTTTCTACTTGTCCTGCAATAATACTGAAGGGGAATGGTGGGATTGCCAGGCTCTCTGAGAATTCATCCCAGCCAGGTCCAAGTTCCATAGCACCCTCACCTGCTATCCATTCAAACATTCCCAGAGACGAAAGTTGCCGTGCAATAGCTGCACCCTGATTCGGTGGACCAAGCATCACCATCCGTTGACAACGACTCAACAGTTCGTTGTTGTCCTGGTCAGATTGCAAATCTGCAATGAGGTGACGGATGACAATATTACCCATGCTATGGCCAACAAAAGATAGAGTCCATGTTTCAGGCAGATTTTTAAGAAACTCTCTCAAGGCCGCAGCATGTGCACCGATCTTTCCTCGAGTACTTGCATACGAAAACGAGACAACTTCACAATCACATTTTTTCTGCAAGACCTTCTTGAGAGGAGTCATTGAGTGCTTGGTCCGCATGAGGCCATGAACGAGCACGATGCAGTGTTGGGGAGATAATTTGGATTGAGAACGCTTTGAAACTTTATTTAAAAAAGCCTCACACTGCGCACGAGTACCCCACATCCATCTTCTATCGTTGCCGTCAAGGAGCCGCCAGTTACCTGTTACTGTGTTGTATTGAATTCGGTATCCCTGGCGATAGATGAAGTCTGTCCAAACTTGTAGTCCGCCAAAAGTTGGAATCGGAATGACCCATTTCCGCAATTGTTCCTTTTCTTTTCTATCTGCCAGAAATCGTTTTGGAGGCGTTTCAACCTCTTCAGCCGCACACTGCAACGTGCTGTCTAGGCATTTTGCGAACAGGATCAGAATCAACGCTGCAGGGAAACGCATAATTTCTAAAAAACTTCTGATCGTTGGCTAAAAGAAAATAATTTTTCTCATAAATGTTTAGGCTTAGCAGATCATAGCTCTTTCATTCCAAAGAAGTAACTTGCTATCAAATCACTCATCACCTAAGACAGACATCAGCGGTGGTATTATCCAGCTACGCTGCTGACACAGCAAGAAACGTTGAAGTGAACTGAATACTCATGCAGAAACGAATAGACCCTCACGGAGAACGTACTGCTGCCAATCAATTGGATATGTTCGATATAGATTGGAAAGAAGGACGACCAAATAACTGATCTCCAGATTTTTGAAAGGTGTTTTGACCTTCCTCTGAAGAGAGTGCTCGCGATGCCCACCGAACCAATCCTGGATGAATCGGCTTGCCCTTTTGCTCACAGTCATTCAGCACACGTGCCAACATACGAAGTGACACTGGTCGACGATGTCTCACTAGTTCCTGCTGCACATTTGCTGCGTATACGCTTCCCATTCCAGTAGCAGAACCTGCATGACCTGCTTGAAGTGGTACCCCCACCATCCAGATTATGCCGAGAGTTGTGGCAAGCCCTGCACACAACAGACACGTTTTACGCAAATTCATCGGAATGCCTCTGAAGGTAAAACCCTTAAAATGGCGGTCTTTTGACTCGCCCTAACACAATCCTAACAATATGTATCGGCGTCTTGCCAAGTCAAGATTGATTGTGATTTGCTCTGTCGGAAAAGACTGCCCAGTTCACCAACCGCTTCGTTTTTATGAACGAAAACAAAACTCTTTTCCCAGTGAAGTATCTTCTTTTTGCCGGAACGACACTCGGTACGTTCAACTCTCTCACATTATGAGCATGACGTCTTCACATTATAAGAAATCATAAAATAATCGAGTGATCTGCTGCTTGAAATGCTGAGAAGCTGAATACAACCACAATACCTTGATTGTAGTTGTCCGTCTTACAACTTAGTCCTGCAACTCTTTACGGAGCGCTTCATCAACAAGAAAGGATTCAGGAAAATCGGCCGCCTTCTCGCCACCCTGACTTCGAAGACGTCCTGTTTTACGTTGTCCCTTTGGTCGGTTTAAGGGAATTTCCATACCACCAAGTTCTTCCATCATTGTGTAGAGCTGGTTTTCCATGTGCTGTTTCATTTTCTGAAATGCCGGATCATGAATAAGATTCTTTTGTTCTTCCGGATCATTCTTGATGTCGAAGAGTTCATCAGTGTCCCATAAAC
>DONH01000310.1:1213-4583 GCA_003509235.1 Planctomycetaceae bacterium | reverse complement strand
TAGGCCTTTTGCAATTATGTCTGGAATGATCGCGGGCCATCTTGATCTAGCCGACAACCCACACCTCTCATCATTGCACTGGCTCAAACTTGCTGTCGGTATCGCTGTCTGCATGGCTACCGCTCGTACAGCGGCTATGGCGTTCAATCGCCTGGTGGATAGAGAAATAGACGCCCGCAACCCCCGTACTGCGAATCGCCACCTACCGAAAGGTCTCCTTTCCGTGAGCGACGTTCAAAAATTAGTCTATTTGTCTTCAGTGCTATTTGTAGCATCAACCTTGCTATTTCTGCCGAACTGGCTGCCAGTTGCTCTCTCCTTGCCGGTGTTAGCATGGCTCTTGGGGTACAGCTATGCAAAGCGTTTCACTCCATTCGCACACGTGTGGCTCGGTGCGGCACTTGGGCTGACTCCACTAGCCGCTTGGATCGCGGTGCGTGGTTCGGCAGTACTTGATAATCCTTCAGATATCGTCCCTGCATTCGTTCTGGCCATAGCCGTTACTGCGTGGGTTGCAGGCTTTGACACGATTTACGCGTGCCAAGATGCAGTGTTCGACACCAACGAAAACCTGCAAAGCCTGCCCTCTCGGTTTGGAATCAAAGGGGCTCTCTATATTTCCGGTCTTTTTCACTTTTTAGCGGTTGCGTCTCTCTTGGCACTGCCACAGACGACCCCTCTTGTTGGGAACTACACCACATGGACCGTATGCGGGATCGCCGTACTGCTTATCGTTGAACACCTCCTGGTGAGTTCACGAGACCTTTCTCGCGTAAATCAAGCTTTTTTTACGGTAAACGCGGTCATTGGCCTCGTTCTCCTTGCCGGAATCAGCGCTGATCTTTGGCTGGCATAAATTAATCAGTTGTTTTTTTCCCTCATTTGCGGTTTCATCTCTATCTACAACGAGTTTTTTGGTCCCTAGGAAGTCACGCATGATATCAGCAACTAGGCAATCACTTGATTCAATTCGCGAAAAAGTTGTCTGCGGCGAGCGATTGACTTCTAAGGAGGCGGAAGGTCTCTGGGACGACTCTGTCGATCTCCATGAACTTGGGGAACTAGCCAACATCGTTCGAGAACGAAAAAATGGTGCCGCCGGGTATTACAACATTAATACGCATCTGAATCCGACAAATGTTTGCGTATACCGCTGCTCGTTCTGTGCTTTCCGAGCTGACTTAAGAGACGATCGCGGGTACTGGATGACCGACGAACAAATTCTTCAACGCGGGCAGGAGGCGGTTGATGCTGGAAGTACTGAGATGCACATAGTAGGCGGCCTACATCACAGGAAAAAGTATGATGCCTACTTGAAGATTATCCAAATTTTACACGAGACTTATCCTTCACTTCATTTAAAGGCGTGGACACCCGTTGAGATCAACTGGTTTTGTCATCTTACGAAGCGATCAATTGAGGACATTCTTCGAGAGTTGAAGTCGGCCGGGTTAGGAAGTCTTCCCGGTGGCGGGGCTGAAATCTTTCATCCCGAAGTGAGAAGTAAGATTTGCGAGCATAAGGCTGATACTAAAGAGTGGTTTGAGATTCATCAAATTGCACATTCCATAGGCTTACGATCCAACGCAACAATGCTCTACGGTAGCTTGGAGAATGCCTACCATCGCACTGATCACTTGATTCGTTTGCGAAACCTGCAAGATGAAACTGGTGGTTTCCAAACTTTTATTCCTCTCGCTTTCCACCCAGAAAACACGAAACTCTCTCATATTCCAAAGCCATCTGCCGCGATGAGTCTTCGAACTATGGCTATCAGTAGACTTGTACTCGACAACTTTGACCACATGAAAGCGTATTGGATCATGTTGGGCTTAGGTACGGCCCAAGCAGCGCTTGCCTACGGTGCAGATGATTTAGATGGCACAGTTCGACACGAATTGATCTACCACGATGCTGGGGCTGAGACACCTGAAATTCTCACTGTGGAGAAAATAAAAAATTTGATTCGTGAAGCAGGAAGAGAACCGATTGAAAGAGATACTCTGTATCACCGTGTCGATCGATCCGGACAACACTGGAAAAGCGGTGAAGCAATCGTTACAGCATAAATCTGTCATCAGAAACGAATTAACTCACTCTTTCGAGGCCAAGGTCGAGTGTCGCAGCCCATCGTCCCAACAGTACTTTCTTCAGTCTGAGAAACTTCTTACCATCCAGCGCCGGGTCATTTTCAAAAATGGTCTTTGCGTCACCTCGAGCTTCAGCAGCAACTGCTCCATCTCTGAGAAGGTCCGCAAGATAAAGCGGAGGTGATCCGCTTTGTCGTGAGCCTAAAATATCGCCTGGACCGCGTAAGATAAGATCTTGCTCTGCTAATACAAAGCCGTCTGCAGTAGAGACAAATGCTTCAATACGTGGTGAGGCACTTACCTCTGCATCAGTAACCGCAGCACAGACACCTTGTACACGACCTCTGGCAATCCGCCCGCGTAATTGGTGAAGTTGTGCAAGTCCAAAATTCTCTGCATCGAGAATTGTCATGAGTGTGGCATTCGGCACATCAATCCCAACTTCAATAACACTTGTTGCTACCAGAACATCAAAACGCCCGTCACGAAAATCTGCCATTACGGATGCTTTTTGATCCGGTTTCATTCGTCCATGAAGAAGTCCTAGTCGAAATGCTTCAAGTTGACCGTTTGCAAGTGACTCGAATGCTGATGAAATACTTGCCATATCTCGGCCAGATATATCAACCGTTGGAACCACAACATATCCCTGACGGCCCTCTTTCAGCTTCTTGCAAAAGAATTCCCACCACTGCTCCACCTGATCATGTGCCACTCGGTACGTGGCGACTTCTTGCCGCCCTGGTGGCAATTCATCAATGACCGATATGTCCAAATCTCCGTACACAGCATGGGCTACTGTTCGAGGTATTGGCGTTGCGGTCATCACAAGTGTGTGTGGGTCACGAGAACCTTGTCGTAGAAGTGACCGTTGAAGAACGCCAAATCGATGCTGTTCATCGATAACGACTAGTCCAAGATTGGCAAAAGCTGCTTCGCTACAGATCAGCGCCTGCGTACCCACTACTAATTGAATATCACCTGATTCAATTTGTTTCCGTAGCTTTCGCCGTTCGGCTACCCGCTGTCCGCCTACTAAAAGTCCGACTTGAAGAGAAGATCCGCGTTCGGCCAAAAGAGAGGTCAACGTGTGGTAGTGCTGTCGCGCGAGTAGCTCCGTTGGAGCCATTATTGCTGCCTGAAATCGGCCCGATGATCTCGTAGAGGAACTGTCTTCCTCCGACTTGTCTCCGAGCACAGATGTTGCAGCAGTTGCAAGCATGCAATAAGCCGCGACAGCCGTCTTGCCACTTCCGACATCACCTTGAAGGAGTCTATTC
>DONH01000310.1:695-913 GCA_003509235.1 Planctomycetaceae bacterium | reverse complement strand
TCACCTTGAAGGAGTCTATTCATTGGCTTTGGCTGTCTCATATCAGATGCTATTTCTACACATACTCGCTTTTGGGCATCCGTAAACTCATGTGAAAAGAGTGCTTTAATGCGACTATCAAGTCGGCTATCGATGTCGATGGGTGGTGCAGTCTGCCGAACATCCTGCTGCCCACGGTGAAGCCGAAGCGCTAGCTGCAACATGAGAAGCTCTTGATA
>DONH01000310.1:0-400 GCA_003509235.1 Planctomycetaceae bacterium | reverse complement strand
CTGCAACATGAGAAGCTCTTGATACACAAAACGTCTCCTTGCAGCTTCCATCGCATCACGACTTTCAGGACGATGAATCGAGCGTATTGCCTTCCCAATCGATATGAGATTCTTGGACTTCAGCAAATCATCTGGGAGCGACTCTTCCAGGTGGTCTGCCGCCGTGCTAAGGGCAGCCTGTACAGCCAATCGAACGTGCGATTGCAACACACCCTCCGTGAGCGGATACACCGCAAGCCACTCAATAGGTATGCTATCTTCATCTTCATCAAGCCACCGAACCTCCGGATGTGAAAATTCCCACTTTGCACCGTTACGCCGAGGCTGGCCAGCTACTACTAATCGACGGCCTTCTGTGAAACGGGGTACAAGAAAGGGCATATTGAACCACACACATCTC
>DONH01000139.1:464-6021 GCA_003509235.1 Planctomycetaceae bacterium | reverse complement strand
AGCTCAGTTGGTTAGAGCGTCGGTTTGTGGTACCGAAGGTCGCGGGTTCGAATCCCGTCATCCACCCTTTTCCTTTAATGGGGTTACAAATGGCGAAGCCTATCTACCGGCCGTGGTTCGATGCGGCGACTGATTCTCCTTTATTGACTGAATATGCTCGTAAACTGGATTCGTTTAACGGGGTGCTTGCTGATCGAAAGGTTGAACTGGCCGAACTCGAGAATCAGGAGAAGAGAGTCGTGGATTTAATGAAAGAAGTGGAGCCTCTGCTTGAACCAGACGTTTACGAAAAGGTTACAGAATTACTCTGTGAGATTACTTCGTATGACATGATGTCGGCTTTTCACCTTGCTTCAAAAGCTCGTGCTGGACGTGCTCTCAACTCAAAAACTGAGAGTTGATCAGCAGTGTTTCTAGCTTTGATTATCATTCGTTGGCAGGGTAGTCTGCCAATTGCTAGTAGGTGTCGATAAGAAGTTCGTGTTAATGTCATCAGTCCACAGTTTTTCCCTCAAGGCAATCCGCTGAGTAGTCACCATGGCAAAGAAAGTAATAAAACGCAGGAGTTCACGCAGTGCTGGTGCAACTTCCATTCTGCCTCCTGTTGATCGGAAAACTCGTAAGCTGATCGTTGGCTTGGCAAATGAAGTCGAGAAGGCTGCGGAAAGGCGCCGTGATCCACATTTGGATATCCCAACCCGGAGCCTTTCAAACGTTAGATTCAATAAGTCACGAAAAATAATTGAGATGGGTGGCCAGAAGAATAGGCGCCACCTTTTTAATCTCAGCCAAGCGAAGAGCTATATGCAAACGCTTCTAGTAGCTACAGGTTGTAAGTCACTTATCGACCAGCAGAAGACAACGAGTATTCGAGGGCTGTACTACCTGCTTAAGCACACTATAGAGGGTACGCGTGAAGAAACTTTTGGCACACAGGATGAATGCGATCCAATCATCGAAGATCTCGAAGTGACACTTGAGAGCCTCCGAGAGCAGCTCCATGTGTATGCAAGTAATCGTGGTGGTATGGTCGGCCCTATTACATTAATTGATTCCGGAGATGAGATCGATTGTTCTCGTATGGGATCGGGAGGATACAGCATCCCCTCAATTGTTGAGGAAGAGGTGATTCACTTCAAAAAATGTACTGCCAAATTTATTCTTCATGTCGAGAAAGATACCGTGTGGAGGAGGTTCAATGAAGATAAGTTCTGGAGAAAACACAATTGTCTACTGACGCATGGTGGTGGTCAGCCACCACGTGGTGTGCGTCGAATGCTCTATCGCCTCCATCATGAGTTAAAGCTTCCGGTCTACTGTTTGCTCGATAATGATCCTTGGGGCTATTACATCTACTCCGTGCTGAAACAGGGTTCTATTAATCTTGCTTACGAATCAAAGCGAATGGCTATTCCATCAGCTAGATTTCTTGGTTTGCGGTCGATCGATTACGAAAAATGCAAGCTCGCCCCGAGTGTTCAAATAGCACTGAGTGACTCAGACGTAAAAAGAGCGAAGCAGATTGCCGCATATCCTTGGTTTGCTGCCAAGAAGGCATGGCAGAAAGAAATTCACAAGATGCTTTCAAACGGATTCAAGCTGGAGGTGGAGTCTTTAATTTCAAAAGACATCAGCTACGTGACTGAGGTTTATACGCCAGAAAGACTTGCTGATCGGGACTGGTTAGACTAATCGTCACTCTCTGACAGCAATGCCTCGTTCGCCGGTCTCATCCTAGCATCGTACGTCGTCAGCACGACCAATGAGCCCAGTCCGACGGACCTGCCGTGGTGGGCTCACCTCATCAGAGCCTTTTTCCATGCATGCAATTTGTTTTGGGACTGGTGGCCTTCCGAAAAATTCTGCTATTCGCCCAACAACAGTCGCCTGTTCAGTTGGTTCAAGTTCGGCAAAAATTGGAAGAGCGAGTGTTTCTTTTGCAGCCTGTTCGGTAACAGGAAGATCATTCAATTTCCAGCCAAAGTTAGCGAAACATTTCTGTAAATGAAGAGGAACTGGATAATAAATTTCTGTTCCGACGCCAGTTGCTGTCAAATGCTCCCGCAGGGCATCTCGTTTTCCATCTGCTACGCGAATGACATATTGATTCCATACATGTCTTCCACGGGTGTCAATTTTAGGTGTCGTTATGACATCCTCTAATTCACAGTGGCTCACCATTTCTGTGTATCGAATGGCATTGTGTGCTCGTTTTGTTGTCCATTGATCAAGGTGCGGGAGTTTGATGCGAAGGACAGCAGCCTGGAGCGAATCCAGTCGACTATTAATTCCAACAACATCATGGTAGTAGCGAGGCTCCATGCCATGAACGCGAAGTTTTCGAAGTGCATCTGCTAGGTCATCACGTGTCGTCGTGAGAAAACCCCCGTCACCAAATCCACCAAGGTTTTTTGTGGGATAAAAACTGAAGCAACCCATGTCACCAAGTCCACCACTGCATTGTCCATGCCACGTAGAAAGTATTGACTGAGCGGCGTCTTCAATAATTGGAATATCGGCCCCGTTTGCAATCGGTAGGAGTGCATCCAAGTCAACGGTTTGCCCAAAGAGATGAACCGGGATAATGGCACGTGTTCGAGAAGTGATTCGGCGAGCAACGTCATCGGAATCAATGAGAAATGTGCTCGGGTCGATATCTGCAAATACGGGCGTGCCACCTAGTCGCGTGACGGCACTCGCTGTTGCAAAAAAAGTGTAGCTAGGCAGGATCACCTCATCACCCGGCTCAATGTGAAGGGCCATCAATGCGAGGAGAAGAGAATCGCTTCCGGAGGCACAGCCAATCACATGAGGTACATCAAGAATAGTTGATAATTCGTTTTCTAACGCCGTCACATCAGGCCCCAGGACAAAACGGCCGGAATCACAGACGTCGTCCATGACCTGCCGAAATTGCTCACGAAGCGGACCATTCTGTCGGTCAATGGCGAGGAGGGGGACTTTGGGAAGAAAGGCAGTAGAGTCGGATAATTTGTCGATCGAATCTGAACTAGGACCAGGTGTCATCGTTTCGCTGTCTCCGCTAGGCAGGAGGGCTCGTTTTGGCAGAAGATATTGTCTTACCTATGTAAATCGTCATGTTTGATCCGGGCTCGCCACTTCGAAATTTTATTTTTTTGTCCCACAGGCCCCGGGCGTACCGGCGGGTATTTAAGGTGGTGAATATTTTGCAAGTGGGCTGAGTGTCAAGATCAAGCTTGGTCAGAGTCAGAAAGGGAGGCTTGGGAGGACTCGGCGGTTTGACAACGGTACCCATTGCACTCTACATTCACCGTCATAGATGTGTGGGTTGTTCTGCACGAAAGCCTTGTTTCTTTGCGGGTGGAGTCGTGCTCAGCTGAGTGGCGTCCTAGTCTAGAAGAGCAAGAAAGTGAGTCCTTGTTGATTGTTATTCAGATTGCAGCGAATACTTTGCGAAGCAACATCGAATGCCAATTTGCTGTAGGGCTCCATTTCCTTCACTGTATGAAAACCGGCGGAGCGGATGGGTTCCACGACCGTCATTGACTTAAGACAAATCGCGAAGCAGCTTGGATTGCCCGAGGAAGGTGTTCTTGCAGCGGTGCAATTAATTGATGAGGGGAATACTGTTCCCTTTATTACACGATATCGCCGGGATCAGACGAATGGTCTCGATGAACTGCAGCTGCGAAGTATCACCAACGCAGTTGGTAAGGCGAGGCAGCTGGCTGACCGAAAGCAGACCATCCTTCGAACTATTGAAGGGCAGGGGAAATTAACACCTGAGTTGCGTAAGGAGATCGATGCGGCTGAGAACACTAAGGTCCTTGAAGATCTCTATCTCCCTTTTAAACCGAAACGGCTTTCACTGGCAGAGCAAGCAAAACAAAAAAGACTGGAGCCGCTTGCTCAGGAAATAATCACGGCAGATTCTCAGGCAGCAGATCTAGAGAAGCGAGCAGCAGATTTTGTAGATGATGATTCGGGTGTTGCCTCTGCAGCTGACGCGCTCCTTGGCGTAGGTCACATTATTGCTGATCTTTTTAGCTCACGAGCTGACGTCCGCCGACGCTTACGCAAACTTCTGTTTCAAAAGGGTCGGCTTCGTAGTCTACGAATCGAAACTCCGGGTAAAGCCCTGACAAAAACAGCAAAGCATTTTAGAGATTATTTCGATTTTGATGAGCACCTACAGAAAGTACCACCTCACCGTGTCTTGGCAATGAATAGGGGTGAAAGAGCAAAAATTCTTCGAGTCCGTGTCGAAGGGCCGACCGAAGAAATTCAAACGATAGTAGAGAAACTTGTTGTTCCGACGGATCACCCGCATGTAGAATTTCTTAAAGGCTGTTGTCGGGATGCACTATCACGACTGATTTTGCCTAGTCTTGAACGTGAAGTGCGTCGCGAGATGACGGATGCCTCTGAAGAGCATGCGATTGCAGTTTTTGCTCGAAATTTAAGAAATCTACTATTGCAGCCTCCGGTAGCTGGCCGAGTCGTTCTTGCGATTGACCCTGGATTTAAAAGTGGTTGCAAAGCAGTCGTGCTGGATTCCTGCGGGAAGCCTTTAGCTCGTGACATCCTGCATATAGTGGGTAAAGCTGAACAGAAAACTGCAGCAGCAGTTCGACTAGTTGAACTTGTTCGTGAGTATAACTGTAATGTAATTGCCGTTGGGAATGGGACGGCAGGGCGAGAAGTAGAATCTTTACTTTCAGAACTCATCGTCGGTGATTTGCAAGAGTACAATGTCGCCTATGTGGTTGTAAATGAGGCAGGAGCGAGTGTCTATTCGACAAGCCAGTATGCGCGTGAAGAGTTACCAGATTTCGAAGCAGCTTATCGTGGTGCAGTATCAATTGGCCGTCGGTTGCTCGATCCGCTTTCGGAGCTTGTGAAAATTGAGCCCGCTAATATTGGTGTTGGCCTCTATCAGCATGACGTCAAAGCTCGCCATCTTCATGCATCACTCGATGCTGTTGTTGAAGGGTGTGTTAATTATGTTGGAGTCGATGTCAATACGGCGAGTCCAGCACTTTTGCGTTATGTTGCCGGCTTGAATCAGGCTGTTGCAAAAGGAATTATTGATTGGCGATCCGCAAAGGGACCGTTTACTTCACGAGAGCAGTTCCGTGAGGTGCCGGGTTTTGGTGACGCGGCTTATGTTCAAGCAGTTGGGTTCTTGAAGATATCTGATGGTACAAATCCACTTGATGCGACCCGAATCCATCCAGAGAGCTATGAGGTCGCCAAAAAAGTGCTGAAAAAAATTGATGTATCTTTAGCCGAACTCGTCGAACGTGAGAAACATCAGAAAATATCCGACGCAGTCGGTGAAACAGACCTGACATCTATGGCTGATGAATTAGGTGTTGGCCGACTCTTACTCGCAGATATCGTTGAACAGTTTTTGCGGCCCGGTCGAGACCCTCGCGAAGATCTGCCAGAGCCGTTGTTCAAACAGGGTGTACTCAAGTTTGAAGATCTTGAAGTCGGGATGGAACTGCGAGGATCGGTACTCAATGTTGTTGATTTTGGGGCTTTCGTTGATATCGGCTTGCACGACAGTGGA
>DONH01000139.1:0-156 GCA_003509235.1 Planctomycetaceae bacterium | reverse complement strand
CGGCTTGCACGACAGTGGACTTGTGCATGTAAGCCAGCTTTCGAGTGGGTTTATACGTGATCCATACGCAGCTGTTGTTGTTGGACAGGCTGTGAAGGTCTGGGTTCTTGAACTCGACAAGAACCGCCGTCGTGTCGCTTTGACAATGATTAGGCC
>DONH01000301.1 GCA_003509235.1 Planctomycetaceae bacterium | reverse complement strand
CCCGGCAGGATTCGAACCTGCGACTCCCGCTTTAGGAAAGCGGTGCTCTATCCCCTGAGCTACGAGGGCGTTTGATGTGTGATGCTATCTAATAAGAAAGCAATCTAATAAGAAAGCAATTTTTGCCATCAATTCTTGGATTCTTTGAGTTGGGATCGAACCCGATCATATTCCGGGTTGACGCATTTGTCTCCCCAACGCTTCAAGGCCGCAAGTAAACCAGCATCGCTCTCGGTTGCCTGGCCCTGATCACCAGTTTCCGCAATCCAGTTCTTTAAAAGTTGGCGTTGCTTTTCTAGTTCCTTTTGAAATGCAGGATCTTTTGCAAGATTATGGATTTCATGTGGATCATTCTTCAGGTCATATAGTTCTTCAGGCGGCTTTTCTGGACCAAAGAAAATGAGTTGCGTCTCATTCATCTCATTGTTGGCCATCATCTCTCGAAATCGTATTGAAACAGGCCATGGGTCTTTATAACTCGGCTGCATAAAAGGACGGTCTGTCAGATAATTTCGCAGATACTTAAATCGTGGTGTGACGATTGCCCGAATTTTTTCAATGGTAAAATCACATCGGTCACGTGCAGCAACAAGATACTCACGTGGTGTGTAATCTTTTGCTAGGAAATCTCGCCCTTCCATAAAAGGAGGAATAGAAAGCTCAGCGGCTGCAAGGCTTGCCGGCGCGATATCAATGCCACTGACAAGATCATCACGCACTTGCCCCGGTTGAATCCCAGGGCCGGCTACAAGTAGCGGCATGCGAATGCCACCTTCATATAAAAATTGTTTGTGGCGGTGAAGTTTGTAGCCATGGTCACTGAAGCAGAAGATGTACGTTGAATCAGTGAGTCCATCCTTTTCAAGCTGGTCAAGCAGGTCGCCAATTTCCTGATCAGTCTTCAGAAGACAGTCGTAGTGATGTGCAATTTCTTCACGGACTTCAGGAATGTCTGGGTAGTACGGTGGAACAGGTACGGTTGCAGGATCAACCACTGGCTTCGCCCGGTTGCCAAGCTTGCCGCCGCGAAGCTGAACCTGTCCAAAAAATGGCTGGCCATCTTCACGGTTGCGCCAAAGATTTGTTTTACTGTTTGGGCTATAGAAATCGTCTGGACTCCATTTGAAGTTGTAATCATCTTTGCCAGATTGATTAAAAGTGAAGTACCCAGCTTTCTTCATCAAAACTGGAAGAGGTTCGACGCCTGCAGGCAATCGAATGTCATCAAAGGCAGCCCCCATCGTCTGACCACGAAAATTTGGTCGTCCACTGCGGTGGTTGTGAATACCAAAACTTGTCTGCATTGCACCGACTATTGTGGCAGAACGAGTTGCTGAGCACACACCAGCCGGCGTGTAAAATCGATCAAAGCGAATACCTCGTGCAGCAAGTCGGTCAAAGTTTGGTGTTTCAATGAGTGTCTCGCCATAACAACTTAGCCAGCCACTGATATCCTCGAGGTAAATCCAAAGAACGTTTGGACGACTCTCAGCATAGGCACATGCACAGTGCAGGCTGAGTGCAATGGCTAAAAAGTATTTGATCATCAGACAAACCCCTCTTTGAAAAGAACACTACACTTTTAGACTGCATGATGGGCAGATGTTCCCATTCTGCCAAGCGTTACAAAAACACACCGGAAAAAACAGCTAATGAGGCGGTTGTTGTTGAGTGAATCTGGAAACAGATGGTGCAGTCTCTTTTGAGACCGTAGCACCGTCAGGCAAGCAGATCCTGAATGATCTTGGCATGTTCAACACCTGTCAGTTTTTGATCCAGGCCAAGATGCCGATATGTAAATCGCTCATGATCGAAGCCAAGCAGGTGAAGCACCGTGGCATGAAAATCTCGAATATGTACAGGATCTTTTACAATGTTGTATGAGAAGTCATCGGTTTCACCATAGATTTGCCCAGGCTTGGCTCCACCACCACACATCCACATCGTGAAGCAACGTGGATGATGGTCACGGCCATAATTCTCTTTTGAAAGCCCGCCTTGTGAGTAGACGGTTCGACCAAATTCACCGCCCCACACTATTAGTGTGTCATCAAGAAGCCCACGAGACTTCAAGTCATTGATCAATCCGTAACAGGCCTGATCAATATCTCGACAGCCATTCGGGAGACGATTCGCAACGTCACTGTGTGTATCCCAATGATTCAGGTACAGCTGTACAAACCGGACACCGCGTTCCACCATGCGTCGTGCCATGAGGACTGAGTTGGCGAACGATCCTGCGTTTTTTACCTGATCACCGTATAGCGCAAGTGTGCTCTCAGATTCCTGAGAAATATCAGTAAGGTCAGGCACACTGGTCTGCATGCGGTAGGCCATCTCATACTGTGCAATACGTGTTCGTATTTCAGGGTCACCAATCTTCTCGAACGTCTGCTGGTTCAAAGCCTGCAGCCCATCAAGTGTTTTTCTGCGAACGGCATCAGGAACACCAGGTGGATTATTGAGGTAGAGGATAGGATCACCACTCGAGCGAAAACTCACACCGGCATATTCACCAGGAAGATAGCCACTCGACCAAAGTCGGGCACCAATTGCCTGCGCTTGCGCTGGCTTTGTCGATTGGGCAACGAGAACAACAAACGCTGGTAAATCTTCATTCAGGCTGCCAAGGCCATAACTTGTCCATGAACCGAGACATGGGCGTCCGGTAATCTGATTCCCCGTCTGCATGTAGGTAATGGCAGGCTCATGATTGATCGCTTCTGTATGCATGCTGCGTACAAAACACATCTCATCAACCATTTTTGCAGTCCATGGCAAGAGTTCAGTCACCCACATGCCACTTTCACCATGCTGCTTGAACTTGAATTTCGAAGGTGCAATCGGAAATCGCTTCTGACCAGATGTCATGGTTGTCAGTCGTTGGCCGTTACGAATGCTTTCTGGTAAGTCTTTGTCATACCAGTCATTCATTACGGGCTTGTAGTCATACATATCTTGCTGCGGCGGTCCGCCAACCATATGCAGATAGATGACATGTTTTGCTTTCGGGGCAAAGTGAGGTCCAATCGCGCCCGGGACGCGTGGTATCTCAATGTTTGAATTGTTTTGGGTGTTCGGCGCACTCTGCGCGAGCCCACCTGGCAGAAGTGATGCCAGCGCCGCACCACCAAGGACATGGCTTCCTTGTTCAAAAAAACGTCGTCGTGTAAGGTTGAGCCCCAGTTCGTCCAGTGGTGATCGAATTGGTGCGTTCATGGATTCATCTCTTGCGTGTGGCTTATTTGGAAAGTACTTCGTCCAGATTCATAAGTTGATTCGTCAGCATAGTCCAGCTTGCTAATGTCACAGCATCTTCATGACGAGGCTGTGATTGGCCAACTGTGATGACAGCACGTGCGTCTTCAAAATGTTCCTTGTACCAAGTCGTCAAGTCAGCTAGTGATTTTTTAACAATTGGCTTTTCGGCTTCAGCCAGTGGCCGGGACAAGAGTCGGTTTGCGATGTAATCAATGCGTTGGTCGTCATTATTTCCACCCAAAAACAGCGCATCGTCCGCTAAGGCCCTTGATGCTTCGATAAATTGTGGGTCATTTAAAACGACGAGTGCCTGTAATGGCGTATTTGTCCTGTCTCGTCTTACTGTACAGACTTCACGGGACGGCGCGTCAAGAATATCCATCGAGGTCGGCGGAGCCGATCGTTTCCAGAACCAATACATACTTCTGCGATACAGATCAGCACCTGTACTTGCCTCATATTTTTTTGTGTCGCTCTGTGGCATGGCAACCGCCTTCCAGACCCCATCGGGTTGGTATGGCTTGACGCTTGGGCCACCTATTTTCTGAACGAGCAGGCCACTTGCTGCCAAGGCCGTGTCACGGATCATTTCAGCATCCATCCGAAATCGAGGGCCTCGTGACAGGTAACGATTGTCGCGATCTTTGACCAATTTTTCAGGCGTCGCTGTTGCAGCCTGACGATAGGCTGCGCTGGTTACAAAAAGTCGGAAGAGATGTTTGACATCCCATCCGCTTTCTCGGAATTCCACAGCAAGCCAATCGAGAAGGTCCTGGTTACTTGGGAGTTCTCCCGTGATTCCAAAGTCGCCACTTGTGCGAACAAGGCCAGTCCCAAAGACTTCTTGCCAGAATCGATTGACTGTCACACGACTTGTAAGTGGATGATCCTGCAAGAGGAGCCACTGCGCCAGTCCCAGTCGATTTTTTGGAAGCGTTTCCGGGTAGGACGGAAGTGCGTCTGGAGTTCCAGGGGCA
>DONH01000292.1 GCA_003509235.1 Planctomycetaceae bacterium | reverse complement strand
TCCAGTACAAACCATGAAAATGGTGCCAGAAGTTCAGGTTCGACAGGTGCCTGTTCAGACAGTGCGAAAAGTAGTCGAACGAGTTGAGAACAAGGTTCCAGTACAGGTTTGCAAATATGTTGCTGAGGAACAGGTGCGACAAGTGCCTATTCAGGTACTTAAGTATGTTGCTGAACAACGCGTAGAACCGGTTTCGGTACAGGTGTGTAAGTATGTTGCTGAACAACGAACTGCTCAAGTACCACGCATCGTCGCAAAGCAAGTCCCTTACTCATATGTCGTTCGCAAACCTCGTACTGTTGTGACACGCGTGCCTCTTGATCCCTGTGGCAACCCACTCCCTATCGCGACAGGTGTTGCACCAGCACCTGCTCTCCCTCCAGCTACCACTCCTCCAATGACCCCAGCAAACTCGACAGCCCCCACATTGGCTCCTGCTACACAGGCACCAGCGACTCAAGCGCCCGTCCCAGGCAATGGCCCGATAAAGACCTTCAGTGACAGACCCACTGATGTGCCCCCCTCAAGTAATGAGGGGTGGAAGGATTCCGAATTGAACCATGTCAATCCAGAAGCTGGATCTTCTGCATCTGGGGGAAAGCCGATTCAAGCAAAACGACCGACGGGAGACATTGACCAGAAAATCCCAACGCCAGCAGAACCGACACCAGCTGGTGGTACGTCACTGAAACTTCAGCCAATTCCAGCAACCCCAACGACACATACGACCTAGGAGCGTTGGGTACGCAGTTACGACCACATCATTCTGTTGCGTTGTTTCCAGTGCATTTCGTCTTACAGTAACAATTTCTTTGTACTGCTTCGTCATCTTCTCACATCGTTGCAAGAAGTCATGTACTACCAACCGGTTCGTGCATAACTCACATCATACGACGGTTCCACTATACTATTTCTTCTTAATTGTGTCTGAGTCACAAAGCGTGATGCATGAACACACATCCCCTTCGATCTTTCAACTGCAGAAATAACATGCAGTTATGCCTTGCAACGCATTACCCTGTGAACAATCAATATCTTCTTGGTGTCGACTTTTCATCTGCACCAACTCGCCGCAAGCCAATTACTGTTGCCGTAGGCTTGATGCCGACGACCACTGATCCTGTCTATCGACTCCAGACCATTCGTGAAATTGAAACACTTCAAGAATTCGAATACATGCTAACTGAACCACTTCATTGGATTGGGGGGTTTGATTTGCCATTTGGGCAACCCCGTACACTTATTGAACATAAGCAGTGGCCGACACAATGGAATGAATTTGTGCACTTTTTCTGTGGACAGTCACGAGAATATCTCAGAAATACCTTTCGTGACTGGTGTAATGCTCATCCACCGGGCAATAAATTTGCCTGGAGGAAGGCTGACAAGCCTGCGGGTTCAAGCCCCGCAATGCGATGGACTAATCCACCAGTTGCATGGATGATGCATGCGGGCATTGGCAGGATGCTTAAGGCTGGCCTCGCATTTCCTGCACATCGCTATCCCCGCAAAAGAAGTCACATCAAACGCATTGCTCTCGAAGCGTACCCAGGATTTACAGCACGTAAGATAACACAAGGCTCATACAAGAGCGACTCTCCAGCAAAGCAGACACCTGAACGAAAGGCTCGTAGGAAAATGATTCTTGATGCTGTTTCAGTTGGAGAAGCAGGACTCTCGATACGCTTTGAGGCGAATCACAGGTGGAGACAACATATTATCGCTGATGCTCGGGGTGACCTTCTCGATGCAGTTCTCTGTAGCCTGCAGGCTGGACATGCCGCATTACAGCGAAACTTTGGACTCCCCCGTAATCTTGATACCCTTGAGGGCTGGATTGCTTCTGTGCCCATGAGGTAGAACGAACCACACGAGAACCTTTTTTCTTCAAAATTTTTGAGTATTACTAAATATGAAACCGTCAGGAACCGATGTCGAACAAACAGCTTGTTTGCACGGGACCCTACTCGATGACCCTCAGTCATTCGAACTTTTTCCTGAGGATTCGGTCGCAGTCACTCGGCTTTATACCGTAGCAATGATGGCGGATGTTCTTGATGTCAGCCAGTCAACTATCCGCCACTGGCGTCGAAACAAATTGATTCGCGCCACGCGGTCCTCCGGCTCAATTGATTGGTATGACTACTCAATGTTAGTCGTCGCAAAAGATCTTTCACGACTGCTTTGCTCAGGTTTATCGCTGCGAGAACTGAGTCACAAAATACATCTTTTCACAGAGGGTGACGAACTCCGCGTTGCTGAAGTAATTAATCGTATTGTTGTTGATGGCCATAGACTCAGTCTTCGTTGTGATGATCATCTTCTGTCTGCTGGTGGGCAGATGCAGTTAGATTTTTATGCCTGTGGCATAGATGCTGACATGGGCTATGAGTCATCTAAGATAGTCGAGCTACCCGAAACCCTCTCACTCACTCCATTCCTTGATACTTCTCATCCAGAGGTCGTCATTGAATTCCAAGACGAGCACGCCCCAGACATCCCTTCTTCAGCAGAACTTCTCGACATTGCAGCTGATCTTGAGGCAGCAGGAAATTTCATTGAGGCTTCTGAAGCTTTGCGCGCCATACTCCAAGCAGACGGCCCTTGTGCATCGGTTACCTTCATGCTCGCAGAAACCTTATACCGAGCAGGTGATTTGGCCGCTGCAAGAGAACGCTATTATACGGTTATTGAACTCGACGAAGATCATTTGGAAGCCCGCGCCAGCCTAGCGTGCGTTCTTGCTGAACAGGGCGATGTGGAATTGGCAACCGCCGCTCTTGAAGGCGTCCTCAAGCAACAACCTGAATATGCTGATGCGCACTGGCACCTCGCAGGGATTCATATTGAGGCCGGGTGTGAAAAGAAAGCTGAACACCATCTTCTTCGATTTCTTTCACTGGCACCCGAGAGCCCTTGGGCTAATTTAGCCCGCGAAAAGCTTTCTCAATCCAGTCCGGATTCGGGCCAAGATACGATTGATTAACTCTCACGCTAGCCAATCATGTATGACGCGACCATGAACATCCGTGAGGCGGAAATCCCGGCCACTATGACGATATGTCAACTTCTTATGATCAATTCCTAGCAGATGCAGCATTGTCGCTTGAAGATCATGAACGTGAACGGGATCTTCGACTGCTTGAAACCCAAATTCATCTGTTGCGCCATATGCCATACCCCCTTGAACGCCACCTCCTGCCATCCAAACTGTGAAACCGTGGTGATTGTGATCTCGTCCTGTAGCGGTTTTTGTCCCGGCATCATTGGGTAATTCGACCGTTGGTGTGCGACCGAACTCACCACCCCAGAGCACTAACGTGCTATCGAGTAGGCCAAGCCCAACTAAATCATCGAGTAATGCACCAATTGGCTTATCGGCCTCACCAGCAAGCTTTCGATGATTTTTTTCAATTTCCTGGTGACTGTCCCATGGTTGATCTTTTCCATGCCAAACCTGAACATAGCGGACACCACGTTCGACAAGCCGCCTGGCAATGAGTAACTGGCGACCATGCGGCGTATCCCCATATCGCTCAAGAATATGATTTGGCTCTTTGGCGACGTCGAATGCCTCCCCTGCTTCAAACTGCATTCGCCAAGCAAGTTCCATACTGGCGATCCTTGACTCCAGCGCAGCGTCGTTCTTCCTTTGTTGAAGATGTTTCCGATCAAGGGCTGCCATCAACTCAAATTGCTCCCGCTGCAATTTTTCATCTAGCACCGGATGGCGAATACACTCAACCAGTTCATCAACGTTTTTCTTTTTTGTATCGATGTACGTTCCCTGAAACACGCCCGGTAGAAATGCACTCCTCCAATTTGCTGGACCAGATATTGGATAGCCACCTGGACACATTGCGACAAAGCCTGGGAGGTTTTGGTTTTCTGTCCCTAGACCGTATGTTACCCAAGACCCTGCTGAGGGGCGAACAAGCCTCCCATCGCCACAATTCATAAGGAGCAACGAGGGCTCGTGATTCGGCACGTCTGCGTGCATTGATCGAACAACAAGTAATCGATCCGCATGGCGGGCCACCGATGGGAAAAGTTCGCTCACCGGCAGTCCACTTTCTCCATGTTGTTGAAACTGAAACGGTGACGGTAACGCCGCTCCTGTTCGTCGCTCCGTTTTCAATGATCCGGGGATTTCACGACCAGCATATTCTTCAAGTTTTGGCTTAGGATCAAATGTATCGATATGACTTGGGCCACCATTTGCGAAAATATGAATAACTGCTTTTGCACGTGCAGGAAAGTGTGGGCGACGTGCCGCAAGTGTATGTGGATTATGATGATTCAGAGTCGACGGATTCGCATGGAGACTCTCTTGAAGAACTGTTGAAGCGGCCATCCAACCGACACCAAGGCCAGAACGCTTGAGCAGTTCTCGCCTTGAAAATTCTCGAAATAGATGGTTTGAGTTCATAATCTCAATCCTCTTCGAATGTATTGATTAATCAACATATTGAAATTCAGCTGTTGCCATTAGTGCTTGGGCAAGTTGCGGCCAAACACCAAAGTCACCTGATGGTGAACCTTTTGCTCTTTCTATCCAATCTTGTACTCTTTGAACCTCGTCTCTTCGAGGATTTCGAGCGAAGACAATCTTCCAAAGCTGTTCGATACGTGCTTGAGTATTGTATTCGTCTAGCAATCGCTCAGCCACTTTCTTTGCTGCGTCAATAACGAGTGGGGAGTTCAGCATGACAAGACCCTGCTGAGGAACCAGGGTAGCAGGCCGAACATGGACTGCTGTATCTGGGTTAGCAATATCAAACGCCCTCAAAATCCCAGGCACATCCTGTCGATCAACCCAGCTATAAAGCGTTCGCCTCGCACCGTTACTTGGGTCAAGCGGATCCATGCCCGGGCCACCACGTGGACTGAGCTGGAGTGTACCTGCAGCCACGAGAAGGCTATCTCGCCAAGACTCCCACGAAAGACGCCGACGACGAGATCGGCTGTAGTACGTATTCTCTGGGTCTCTCACTAATACTTCTGGTTGTGCAATTGATGATTGCCGCCAAGCCTGACTGAAAACAATCTCTCGATGAAGCCATCGTGCGCTCCATTTCCCTTCATCAATAAATCGCCTTGCAAGGTCATCAAGTAATTCCGGATGGGATGGAGGCTCGCCTCGCAAACCAAGATCTCCCGGAGTAGGAATAAGACCATGACCAAAATGATGGGTCCATACCCAGTTCACAAAGACACGAGCTGTGAGAGGATTTTCAGGATTGACAATCATGTCTGCAAGATCGCGGCGGCCACTTGTTTGTTTGTCAACAAGCTTCCCACCGAGAATCTGAGGAACCCGCCGGTCTATCTTTTCTCCTCGCCTCCCTGGAACCCCCCGTAAGAAGACAAAACTCTCAGTCGGTTTGGCTTTATCAACAAGGACCATGGCACGAGGAGGACCACCCAGTGCGTCTGCCTGATGCGCAAGTATCTTCCTCTTTCTTCTGCTGTGTTCGTCTCGCTCTGATCGCTTCGAGACACTCTTCCACTCCTTTTCCAGAACGACAAAGGGTGTTCCTATTTTGCCAAATATTAACCAGATCGAATGAAGATCTTTTGACTCCTTTCGACTTATCGCTTCTTCATTTCCGCTATCAGCAACTCTTGCAATAAGACGGCCGTATGCAGCTGCAAGATCTTTCAGTGAATGAGGCTTTGTCGAAATAAGTTCCTGCTTAACACACATATTGAGATTAGGAATAGAACTGATACATTGATCCAGTACCCCACCAGCATCAGCTGCAAAAGTATCATCAGGTACTTTGGAAAGCTGAACCCAGGGACCAAGAATAGGATGAGAAGGATTCTTGGCACGAAGAAGTCTCTCCAGCCGCCCAAGGATGAGAGGCCTGATCTCATAACCATCCTGCATTTGTGGCAATCTTCCATCCTTCTTTTCTGACGGCCGAGCAACTTCGGTCAGATAATCGGCTGCATGGGCAACCGCCTCTCGAAGGGCTCGGTCATAGATTGCCTGTTCATGGTCAACGAGGTTCTGCTCAAGTTCTGCCATCTTTTCAGCAAATGCCTTGGCTTCTTGATTCTGCGGAGGCTCTCCAATAACTGGCAACTCTTCAGGCGTTTCAGTACTGGCAAAGATGCCATGAAGAGCATAGTAATCGTCGATGCCGACTGGCTCATACTTATGATCATGGCAGCGAGCACAGGCAACAGACAACCCCATAAGCCCACGAGTTACAAGATCTATTCGATCATCAATAATATCGTGAATATTGCCACGAAAAGTTCGGCCAACTGTTAGGAAGCCAAGTGCTGCGAGATCTTTTTTTGACACTTCGGGTGTTATAAGGTCGGCTGCCACTTGCAGTGTGACAAACCGGTTATATGGCAAATCATCATGAAACGCTTGCACGACCCAATCCCGATACGTCCATGCAAATGGACTCTTATTTGACTGTCCACCAAAGGCATAACCAATGGTGTCCGCATAGCGAGCGAGATCAAGCCAATGGCGAGCCCAGTGCTCCGCGTGCTCTGCTGAATCAAGGAGACGCTCTGCATACGCACGGTACGCAGTCTCAGTAGGATTTGCTACAAATGCTTCAACATCATTGACAGCAGGAGGGAGACCCGTGAGATTGTAGGAAAGCCTTCGAATGATCGCATAGGGCGACGCTTCCTCGGCAGGTTGAATCCCTTGTTCAAGCATCTTCACGGCAAGAAATCGATCAATTCGATTCCTCGACCAGTTCTGACGAAGGCGAGTTGGCAACTCTTCAGGAAAAGTTGGTGGTTCATAACGAAGGATCGGCTGAAATGACCAATGTGATTTCTCTGCCGATGCAATTCTCTCCGAAATAGAATTACTTCCATTTGAGAGTAGATCTTTCTCCGACCCTGCCCCACCCCAAGGAACACCACGCTTCACCCATTCTTCAAGTATTTTTATTTCTTCTGCAGTAAGTTTCTCATTGGGTGGCATAGCAATGTCACCACGAGACTTAATGACTGTAATAATCTTGCTCGCATCAATATCACCAGGCGTGACTATGATTCCAACATCACTACCTTTTAAAACGGATTGATGATTATCCAGCCTGAGTCCTGCCTCTGAAATCTCTTCCGAGTGGCACTCATAACATTTGGCAACCAGCAGTGGACGCACCTTTGTCTCAAAGAAGCGTTCGTCATCAAAAACGCTTGCTTTCGACCCAACTGGAAAAGTAGCACCCGCCAGCAGACTCACTGAAAAGGCTATTTGGATAACTGGTCGTTTTTGAAGTGGATACACTCTTTTTCCTACATGAATAAAACCCGGCTTAACTCATCTTCATTCATACTAATCTCCTTCACCGGGCAAGTCTTACTTCCTGTTCATATTTGTTTAAAAAAAGTATTTTAAGCACGAACGACACGCCTCCACATCAGCTGAACAAAGGGGGTATAAGACAGCTACTGAGTTCATGCGTCTTCTGAATAGACGAAGTGATACCGGAGGAATCAAAAAAGCACCCGTTCAAAGGACTTTAATGACAATGAAGCCCATAACCGATTGGTATACATTGATTCTGGGTCACCCATGAATGTGTTTTAGTAGCTGCCCCATGGGCCTCTAATTGCATGAATACCAAATTGCACGGTATCACTCGGGTGTTGAGGTGTTGGCATAAGTGGACGAGACCCCGGTACATAGGCGGCACCGGGGTATGGCTTACGGTACTGCTGATAGAGAGGCATCACGCGCGAACTCGGTACACCCCAACTATATTCACTCACAAACTCTGCCGTTGGTGGCACGACCAATGGCACAGGTCGCCCGACGTCTGGGTTATACCAACCACTATGCCAACTCTTATTTCGACCTCTTAGAAAATATCGTTTCTCTGTCGCTCGGTGGCCTCCAGCCTCAACGGCCTGCAGAAAAGTGACCATGATAATGGCTGCCATAATCAGACGGCTGAGCAGTAGAAATTGGGAGGTCTTCATCAGTCAGTTTCTTTCACTAGTTAGTAGAAATCACACTTCGTAATTCTGGGTTACCACCAATAGGCATTCGTAACATTTCGCATACCCATCGCTCCGGAACAGCGTACGTACCGCCGTCGGTGCTGATAGAGAAACTCATGAGGCATAAATGGTGG
>DONH01000093.1 GCA_003509235.1 Planctomycetaceae bacterium | reverse complement strand
CTTCAACATGTTTTCCACTCGTTTCACCAACTCAATTTTATTCACCGGCTTTGAAAGAAAATCGTCGGTGCCCGCCTCTACAGCCCGTTCGATATCACCAAGCTCCCCAAGTGCTGTCACCATCAAGACCATAATCTGTCGAGTCACCGGATCCGCTTTGAGTTGTTGACACACTTCAAAGCCGGATAATTTTGGCATCATGATGTCGAGAAGAATAATATCTGGCTCAAACGAAACTACTTTTTCCAAAGTATCAGCGCCATCAACTGCTGTCGCAATTTCGCAGTCAACATCAGCCAGGTACACCTCAAGAAGTTCACGATTGGGTTCGTTGTCGTCGGCAATAAGAATCCGACTCATTCCGGCGGACGATGAATTACTATTGTGTTTTTGCATGAAAATAAACGTGTAGGAATAAGCTTTATTGAACTGCAAATTCAGAATCAGGGAAGCTGGAAAATTGATTGGCTTTTTACGATTGCAAACTCTTGTGGGAACGTATGGAACGCTTGTATCAAAAGGCTACTCGTGCGGGTTTCTACATTCACCCAACTAATAGCCCCAACGCCAAGACGCCCACCAGATGCGAACCGATGAAATAAGCCTTGTGAAATGCCATCAGCTGATAGTTCCTGCTGGAATGTCCAAAATACATCAGGCCGCACTCGCTCGAGTTGAAAACTTGTTTCATAACAGACGCCGTTTGCACACTCCAGAGAGTCCGTACGTTCTCCCTGAATAGGATGAGAGAGCAGTCGCCTCTTTTTAGGAAGAGGCTGCTGATCCGACGTGGCAACCTCCACCAAGGTCAAGCTACCACTGTTCCATGCAACAGTATGGCCACTCCCGGTTATTGCAATCTCGGCTTTAAAATTCCCTCGTTCAACATAACGCACTGCATAACGCTGAAAGAGTTCCGGATGCAAGGAACGACCATAAAGCCGAAAAACCAAGTCGGTGACACTGGGACGGGCTGAAATCAACGTTACATACCTCCACAGAGCATTTCACCAGCTAATCCATTGATGACCTTGTGCCCTGTCTCCAACAGTATATCGGCTTCCGGCGACGGCTCCTACCGATTGGCAGAAAGCGGTTCCACAGATTTCTCAATAAGCCTTACAACCCGGGTTGTTTGTCCCAGAAGAAGACTCAATGATCAATAAAAACATGGCAATTTCACTCCAATCCCTAGGACACCTCTAAGTGGGAGAGCCTGCTTTGTTGAGAAGCCGATCCCGCATATACCGCGGCTTGAATAGAAACCCAAAGATCAGCTATAGGTTGTTTTTTGAGACGCTCCGGAGATCGTGTCAACACCTCCGAAAAATTATTTTCATGGTGGTAAAAATTTTTGATGCAGAATATTTCTGAACCATGCGACCCTCATCAGCGATAATTTACGGACAAGCGAGCCTGTGCTTGACAGGATCAATCAACCACACAGAATGCTCTTGTGGTGGAACTGATTCATCACGAAGTAGCGATAAATGAATCTCATTGATTACAAGGAACTTTTGATCTCAAACAATCTCAAAAGTTTTCATTCAAAGTAGTCGTTTTGGCTACGAATGCATTCAAAAATCAGGGGGGAAGATTTTAACGAGCTGGTCGTATTATTTATTCATTGACTGAACTCGTTCATGATGTACAACTTCGAGGAATCCAAGGGGGGCGGCGACGTGAGGGATCGACAGTCGACGGGTTCACCTGTGGCTTGGATGTCCCCCCCGTCTTCGAGGTAAATATAATTTCCTGTTCGTTTTATGCTTGGCAGCTTGGTAGTGGCTGCTCAGAGGCTGTATTGCAATCCTGCCTGTAGCAGACAAATTGAAACTGTTTCCCAAAACCTGAATACCGGGAAGATTCCTGAGGGACTCCGTACCCAACTGGCCTGTTTTTGGTCACCTTTTGCGACACATGCAATGATATGAGGATACGTCATGGTCCTTGAATCCAATCGTCAAAAGACAGCGCAGTGCCTCATTGGTTGCGGTGCAAACGTAGGCGCCCGACGAGAGCAACTTGACCAGGCGATCGACATGCTTCGATTTATGCCAGGTGTTCAGCTCATACACGTCAGTGAGTTTTTAGAAACACGGCCTGTGGGGGGCCCACCTGGACAACCTCCCTATTTAAATGCTGCTTGTCTCATCGAAACAACCTTTGAGCCCGCGGAAGTACTCGATATGCTTTTGGCTGTCGAAAACACGCTCCAACGGTCTCGGGAAATACGATGGGGTCCACGAACAATTGACCTGGATTTGCTGATCTACGACGACTGTGTCCTGAAGACCGAACGCCTTCAGGTTCCACATCCACGAATGACAACGCGACGGTTTGTTCTTGAGCCAGCAGCTGAAATTGCCGCCGACCTCAAACATCCAGTGTCCGGTTGCACGATTCGTGAACTTCTTGAGAACATCTCACAACGTCACCTCCACGTCGCTGTAGTAGGCATTCCGGGGAGTGGTGCGCCGGAAATTGCTAATGCGGTAGCTGATGTGACACTTTCGAGGTTGATTCATGCACCTGCTCCTCTTCCGATCAATGCTGTAGGCGATTTATCCGAGCAGCAATTATTGACAAAAAAAGACCCTACAGGGCAGTTACTCCTGTTATCTCGGAAATATGCAGATCCTCTTTCGAAGGCCAATTGGCCTGATGGCCCACATGGCACTGTCACCGATTACTGGATTGAGTCCATTCGACTTGCTGCAGAAAACAACCCCACAATTGATACAAATAAGCAATTCGAGGACGCCTTTACATCAATCAGCCAAGAAACGGTCGCCCCACATGTGATCCTGCTTCTTAATGTGAATCGCCAAACGCTATCAGAAAGAATTGCCTATCGGGCTCACGCGGCACAACAGAGTGATATTTTTTCCGACTTAGTTGCGGTGCAAGCAATGACGACTACCGATCAAGGCATTGCAACATTGCTCACGTTGCAGGAGCGATTCATAGATTGCTTGCTACGTACTCAGGATGCACAATGCTGCGCGAAAGCAGTTATACAACTTGAATCTGATGATCTTGGAAAGGCGGCTCTTGACGCCGTTGCCGCCATTGAGGGCATCTCGTAAACATGGCGACACCACTGGTTATTCATGATCGTAATGTCATGCGAGAACTGATTCTCTCAAGTCGAACAATCGGACGGCGCGTCGGTTTTGTTCCTACGATGGGAAGCCTTCATGCGGGACACACTTCATTAGTTGATCAAGCAGTTGCTGAATGTGACGACGTTGTGACTTCAATTTTTGTGAATCCAAGTCAGTTCGGACCACAGGAAGATTTTGAGAAATACCCGAGAGATTTTGATGCTGACTTCAATCTGTTAGCTCGGCATAACGTTTGCTGGATTTTCGCGCCTGATGTTCATGAAATGTATCCACCTGGTGATTCAACCCGTATTGAGATCGGCGGACCAGCTGATCCTTACGAGGGAACGTTACGGCCAGGCCATTTCTCTGGCGTCGCAACGATAGTTTTCCGCCTTCTTCAGGCGGTACCATCGCATGCTGTCTATTTTGGTGCCAAAGATTGGCAGCAGGTTCTTGTTGTACGGCAAATGGTGCATGACCTCCAACTCGACGTGCAGGTTATGACATGTCCAACAGTCCGAGACACGGACGGCCTGGCGCTGAGTTCTCGAAATACCTACCTGAATGAGTCTGAAAGAAATCGAGCCCAAACTATTTACGCTGCTCTCCAACAAGCAGAACAAAACTGGTGCCGTGGGTTGGCAATCGATACGATAGAGCAGAAGTTAAGAGATATGCTTACTGCAAAAGAAATCCAGATTGACTACGCGGATATTGTTCATGCTGAATCTTTGAAAAAGATTTCTGAAGTGAGTCAAAATACACCTGCAATTTTTCTCATTGCTTGCCGCCTCGGCTCAACACGATTGATTGATAACATTCTCCTGCCATCACGGGCTTTTTCTTCGTGTTAACAACACTTTTTCATATACCAACAAAAATCTCACTTGGTTCAGCATCCCTGCCGCTCTTTGGATGGGGTGTATTCTTTTTCATCTGGCTGTTTCTCGGCGTTACGGCATTTGTATTCACGAGTCGACAAAAAGGTTATCCGGAGGCCATCAATTCCCTTCTCTTTCCACTGGCAATAAGCGGTGCCGTAATTGTCTGGGGGCTGCCTGCGCTAGACGATGGCCGTGGGATTCCTGTGCGCGGATATGGAACAATGCTCATCGCAGCGGCAGTTGCTGGCACATGGCTGTCGATTATCCGCGGACGAAGTTTGGGCATTGATGCTGATTCGATCATTGCCCTCGGGCTTGAGGTTTTCCTCGCTGGAATTATCGGTGCGCGAATCTTTTTTGTCATTGAA
Source organism: Planctomycetaceae bacterium (assembly GCA_003509235.1). Taxonomy (GTDB): domain Bacteria; phylum Planctomycetota; class Planctomycetia; order Pirellulales; family UBA1268; genus UBA1268. The sequence continues at coordinate 2,044 of DONH01000093.1, read as the reverse complement.
TATCATGAACAATTTTTTTCACCTGACAAAAACCTGTTCCAATCATTTCTTGCGATCATCAATATTCCTTCGGGTGGTCTTGTTGTTTTTGGAGCTTTGCCTACGGCATCGTTGGCGGCATGGCTATTTTCCAGAAGAAGAAATATTCCAATTACTCAGCTTGCTGACTGCATTGCTCCGGGCCTTCTCATCGGTCTCTCCCTCGGGAGACTCGGCTGTTTTTTAAATGGATGCTGCTACGGTGGGCCCTGTGCACTTCCATGGGCCATGCAGTTCCCGGCTGGAAGTCCGCCATGGTTTGATCAGGTTAGTCGAGGATTAATTCCTGCGCCTGGCATTGATGGAAGTACTGTGCCGACACTTCCAATTCACCCAACGCAACTCTACGCTGCACTCGATGCAGCTATCTTGTCCATGCTGGCTATTACTTTTACACCTTTCGCTCGCCGAAATGGTGAGGTCTTTGCGCTGGTTATCACTCTTCATCCAATCTCACGAATTCTGCTTGAAGAAATTCGAATCGATGAACCACCCGCCCTCGGCACACCACTCTCAATATCTCAATTGATGTCAGTCGCGATTCTCATCTGTGCTGTAGTGTTCTGGTGGTGGCTTTCAACGCAACCGAAGCAGGCGTTACAGACAACGTGTAAGGAACATTAAACAAAACCCTTCAGAAACCCAGGAAGTCCGTCATCGAGCCGCCTATTTTGAGGCTCCGATGTCGAGAAGATGAGCCACTTGTCGTCGAATTACCAGAAGCTATCGATGGGGCTCCCTCAGTCACCGTGCAAGTCACTGACCACCACCGAGCGGCGTTCACCCTACCAACACACAAATCCTTGCACTGTGTCGTTGTGGAAAGTCCTCAAACCGCCCATTTTGTGATGGGAGTCACAAAACCTGAGAATTTCGTACAAGGGAGCGCTCGCTGACAAAAATACTACAAAAATGAAAAAACAGCCGAATACACCTCCTCACCTCCGCGGATGGGGGCCGTTTTAACGGCTCTTCCGAGTACTAAAGCTCTTCCGAACAGGAAAACCTTGCCTAGAAGACGACTCAGACCGAATCCCTCGGGAAAAAAACAAGCCATTTATGGTGGAAAGATATAGACTCTGAAGAAGAACATGGTTAATTTTTCATCGTGTCCGTCAGTTTGTTCAGTACACATACGGTTCAATTGACTGACGCATTGCTTCATCAGCAGCCATCTAAGCTCCTAGGCTCGTGATGACAACTGATGGATACTGATCGTCGTCATTCCCAGTATTGTCTCCTCAACAGGTTCACTTGAGCCCATATGTCTCAACGACCCGGATTCTACGAGCGATATAGCGTTTGGATTCTCGCTATCCTTGTCTTTTTGCTTCCCATGGTGGTTGTGGGTGCTATCAAGGCCAAAGGCAATAATCGTAATGATGTCAAGGGTTGGCTGCCTCTGGAGTACCCAGAAACCAAGACATATCGCTTCTTTCGTGAGAATTTCCAAGGTGAAGAATTCATTCTCGTGAGCTGGGATGGCTGCACGATGGATGATCCACGGCTTGAACTACTTGCCAGAAAGTTGCTGCCGCCTCCCGAAGAGGCCTCCCGAATTAGTCGTACAATCTTTTTCAAAACAGCTCAGACTGGCCCCCGCGCTGTTGAGCAGATGACTGAAGAGCCACTCAACCTCGATCCTGAAGAAGCGGTGGACAGGCTGACTGGTGCACTTATTGGTGATATCGATTCACAAGATAACCCGACCGTCGAAGATGACAGCACTGACACTTTGACAGAGGCCGAATTAGATGAGCTTCAAACGTGTCTTGTCCTGACACTGTCCGATGCAGCTCGAGCAAACCTCCATGGTGCAATCGACACAATAAAAAATGTTGCAGTCGAAGAGTGTGGTATTCCGGAAGAAACAATTCATATGGGTGGGCCACCCGTTGACAATGTATCGATCGATCGCGCGGGACAGACCAGTGTCACATTGCTCTTTGGCCTTTCACTTGTTGTCGGATTCTTTGTGAGTTGGTGGAGCCTCAAAAGCAAAATG
>DONH01000235.1 GCA_003509235.1 Planctomycetaceae bacterium | reverse complement strand
TTTTCCCGTCGAGATAGAAATTTCTATGGCGATGAAACCACAATCTCTGCGTCGAGGACCGCTTCAATACGACGCTGAATGTCTTCAAGATGAGCTCGCGATGTATCGTCAATGACTACTGGTTTTTCCTGTTTTCTATTTTCAGACAAAATGCTGGTTACTTGTTTAAGGAGCCGCTTGAGGTGGAAGTTAGCCAGGCTGCGTGCATCGGGCGGTATTCCTAAACTCGAACCAAAACGGGTCACAATCAATCCTGAGCGTCTACCACCACCTAGAGAAAGTCTAAGAAACTCTTTCAATGCTTCACGTTGAAGATTGCGACGCAAACTTGATATTGCTGGTCCCTGATCAGAGTTTTTACCAATTTTGAATTCAAATATCTCAGAATAAATGGAGTCTAGAAGCTGCCGAAAGAGTTCGGCCGTTGTAAAACAGTCTTCTTTTGCACCAACCTTCATAGTATTATCTGCCAATCGAGTGAGAGTTTTTGCATCCAACAATTGCTCCAGTATTCTCTGCTGCCATTTAAGCACAACCTCATGAACAGGATAATCTTGTCGTTCGACAGTATCTGCTCCCCAATGCAACCATCGTGTTGATACCAGCTGGTTATAAAAATCTGGTGGGAACTGATAGGAGGTGTCACTGAATATCTGCTCATTCAACAGTTCTATTGCTTTTCTCTGCTGAGTTGCCTCGACTACTCGAAACGGTGGCTTTGCTTGTGGATCGTCACGATGGCTTCTCGAACTGTAAAGCCCCCCTACCAGCCTAGCTGCAAAAAAGTTGGCTTGGCCATGCGCGTTCAGCAATACTCCAAATGAGTACCTGACCCGATCATACCCCGCATCATTCGCAGTAAACCGCTCAACGAGCTTCGGAATTATTTCTTGTACAACCTTTGTTCTTTGCTCAGCGAAAGCAATTGGGTCATTACCAAGATCATGTCGATTGGAAAGCGGATCGGGATCACCAGCTCTGGTGTCCTCATCTGTTGCAAATGCTAACTGTGATTCACCACTCCGAGAGGCAATTTTTAGAAGAGTTGGGAGTTCTGCCTTTGGAGTTGTTCCGCTTATTGGGCGATATCCATAGTCAATCGCCCAGTAGTCGTATGGACCTAATCGGGTTGGATAATACGGCCCCTGAAAATCTCCTTCAGGGACAATATTAACTGGCAAATAGTCCATCACGCTCGTTGTTGCTGACCGGCGCTCTGTAGTTTTCTTCGCATTAATTTGTTTGATAGAAACTACCGAGCTTCCTTTAAAATTATGCCGAAGGCCAAGAGTATGACCAACTTCGTGCATCGCGACGAGCCTGAGACCTTGTTGTATGAGTTTTTTTTGCTCATCACCGGAAATAATTGAATCTTGCGACGCGGCTAAGGCAGTTGCACCTAAGGCATTCTGAAAAACATGCCCACTAAAAAGATTACATTGACCACAACCACATGAAGAAGATTGCGAATGCCAAGTAGACGTTTTGGTCTTGCTTTCATACGAAGGAGTTAACCACCCAGTATTTTCTGGCATGTAGTTTTCAAACTGATTTCGCCAATGCTTTACGAAGTCGGCATCAAAAATAATATCAGCATCCAGAATTTGTCCGGTTCTTGGATTTACACGGCTTGGCCCCATCGCAAAACCCCGTCCGGAGGTAATCCAGCGGAACGTGTTGTAGTTGATGTCTTCAGGATCCCAGTCTGTCTGATCCGGCTGCTGCCGTACTTCGATTGCGGTGTCAAACCCAGCTTTTCGGTACGCGCTATTCCAGGCAGAAATACCATCCCTGATGGCTTGCCTGTATTCATACGGCACTGTTTTTTCGATCCAAAATATAATTGGCTTTTTTGGCGGTGAAATTTCAGCTTTTGGATCAGCCTTTTCAAGATGCCACCTATTGATGTACCTCACAAAACGTTCATCACCGTTGTGTTCCGAAAAGTTTTTTAATGCCGTAACAAAATAACCTACACGTGAATCAGCCAGCCTAGGCCGATAACTATTTTTTGGCAAAAGACTTATCGAATAATGAATCATGAGCGTCGCGGCACGTGAGTCTGGTACCGTATCAAGATCGCTTTTCCCGCTAGAGGAATATGTGGCCGCAACCCGCAACTCAACATTGTCGTCAAACGCTTTTGCACTCTCCCAGGTCGTCCTGTCCTTCGCGATAGAGTATCCAGAAAGCTGTGTCGATATCTTTGGTAAATCTGTAAAGAAAATCTTTTCAGGGTCAAAAAGGTATCCACCGCCTGGAGTAGTCGCGAGAATCGGGACACTGAATAAAATACTATCGGTGTAGGCGTTAGCGACGGCGTTTGCTTCAGGGCTTCCGGTCTTTGCAAAGAAGCGGACATTCTTACGGATTACCTGTAACTTCTCGGCTCGCTTTCGGAATGTCCAAACCCAATCATCACCGTCACCCCAACTCATTCCGCCCAGCAGTGAACGGGATCCAATTCCTTGCGCAATTGAAATCGTTACAAACATTTCTTTCCCAAGAAGCTTTTGAGGCACCTCAACAAACACTTTGTCTTCCTTCGTATAAAGAGGAAGAAGACCATCGGTACGTTTAGCGTCCTTCACCAGCTTTTCGAAAGAACTCTGTGTACTTGTTTTTTCTTCAGCAGCTAATGGCCCTGCCACCATGAAACATGACGACACAACTACAATCACACAAAGATGATGCCCGTACCACAGCGGTTTTTTCTGACCAAAAGTCCTTCTCATAACAATTACTCAGCCTCTTAGAACTTAATGCACAACTCGATCCTACCGACCCTAAAGGCTAGCATCGCATTCGGGCCGACACCAATCAGCCCCGGAAACCTCTTGTATTACTGAGAGATTACGAAGCACCCAACTGGAGCCGTAAAAGCCGCTTCTTAACGTCAATCACAGCTATTGCATCAGACTCAATCGCCCGTGAGGAGCACACAAAAACTGGTGATTCAGACTCCTCCCGACCAGATTCTGACAATCGCCCATGGCTTCCCTTTACCACATTGGCATCCAACCCAATGACGTCCATAAGATACCTAAACCCAAGCTTTTTCTGCACGAGCCTTCTGGCAACATGCATCTTTGGGAAGCGCATCCCCTTATCGAGAAACAATTCAACCGGGTCGTAACCGGGCTTGCGATGAATATCGACGCAACGCGCAAAATCAGGTGCTCGTTCGTCCTCTTCCCAATAATAGTAAGTAAACCAT
>DONH01000216.1 GCA_003509235.1 Planctomycetaceae bacterium | reverse complement strand
TCAATTCAGAAAAGTGTGATCTTATTTCAGTGAACTCACCTGCTGATCTCGTCGCAATGGTAGCGGGCCAGCCTGTTACTGCTGTCGTACTCACCGGATCCATTGCAACAAACCCAGAGGCTGTTGCGGGATTCCTTATGGGCCGGACAATCCTCGACCATTTTCCGGATGGCGTCGCGCTTCTCGATTCTAGTGGTGGTGTTCTATGGGCAAATGATATCCTGCAATCGCTCATTGATGGGCGAGGTGGCCCTTCGGCAAATTTCCTCACGGCACTCGGATCACCAACCTGGGCTCACCCTACGGGTGATCGCCCAATTCCAACAACCTGGCTTGATAACGAAGCATCAGCTGCTGCAGGTGGTCTCATCCTTCGAATGCGTGATGATCGTTTTCTCCATCTTCAATCTTCTCCCCTCTTCTACCTGCCTCCTCCTGCATCCGAAAGTACCGACAAGCAACCACATCATCGCGCTGAAGCCTCTGTAATCGTTGTCAGAGATGTAAGTCAAACAATGCTCGAACAACAAAAACGAGCGGCAATTCATCAGGCAGGCCAGACGCTAGCCGACCTCACACCAACCGAGTTGGCTGACATGACCGTTCAGGAACGTATTGAGCTTCTTAAAAGTAACGTCATTTATTATTCAAAAGATCTACTCAAATTTGATGTCCTGGAAATTCGTCTTCTCGACAAACAGACCAGTCGGCTCGAACCACTTCTTGCCGAGGGCATGCAGCCTGAAGCAGAATCACGAGTTCTTTACGCTCGTGAAAAAAACAATGGCGTCACTGGGTATGTAGCCGCCACCGGCAAAAGCTACTTCTGCGACAACACGACAGAAGACATCCGGTTTCTTGAAGGCTGCAAAGGGGCAAAAAGTTCGATCACTGTTCCACTGCTTATGCATACGGAAGTCATTGGAACGTTTAACGTAGAAAGCCCAGAGCCCGGTAGCTTCACAGACACTGACCTACAGTTCCTTCAGATTTTTGCTCAGGATGTTGCTACATCACTCAACACACTTGAGCTACTCGTAGCAGAAAAAGCGAGCACCGCTGCTGAAAGTGTAGAAGCTATTCATGGGGCAGTTGCTTTACCCGTTGACCAACTTCTTAATGACACGGTCAATGTTATGGAGCGTTACATAGGTCACGAGCCTGATGTCGTCGAGAGACTTCAACGGATTCTGAAAAATGCCCGTGATATAAAACTTGTGATTCAAAAAGTTGGTGAAAAAATGACACCGAGTTACGCACAATCACAAGGCAGGCTGACAGGACAGAAGGCAACCCTAAAAGACCGGTCTATTCTTGTTGTTGATGCCGATGATGAAGTTCGAGCAGCTGCTCATAGCCTGCTTGAGCGACAAGGCTGTATCGTGGAAACAGCTCGTGATGGAAATGAAGCAATTTCAATGGTGAAGGCCGTAAAAGAAAAGTCGTATGATGCAATCATTGCCGACATCCGCCTACCTGACATGAGTGGCTATGAATTATTGGTAAAACTTCAGGATGTTATTGGATCAGTCCCACTCATTTTGATGACTGGCTTTGGGTATGACCCTGGGCACTCGATCGTCAAGGCACGTCAGGCCGGTGTAGAACTCGTACTTTTCAAACCATTTCGCTTGGACCAACTCCTCGAGACAGTCGAACGCTGCATTCTCACAAGGCCGGCTGCGTGCTAATACGACTCAAACGTTATCCTCACACTGTTAATTCGAAAAACACCTTCTTATCAGCGCAGAAGGCCTGTTTTTTGTTGATCTCTGGCTGTCCTGTCAAAGCAGGGAAACCAGGCAAGGGCTTACCGACCCTATCTTTTTCTTGGGGTTGACCCCAAAACATGGTCGGGGCTACTTCTCTGCCCTCAAACCGGTTTTACTTAACACAACAGGATTCATGGCATGGCCTTGGCACGCGGTTCCGAGCGAAGCAATGCTCTCGCTCTGATAACGCCGAAACAAAATGCTGCTGTAGTACTGATCATGGCATGTTTGCTCATGACTGGCTCACTGTGTGCAGCTGAGACAGAGGCTCCTGATACCGCTGAGCAGACCACGCTCACTGAATCTCTACCTCCCGATGTCGTTGCAGCCAAACTTTCAGCACAAGTTGCAGCACAGCAGCTTGAGGCAAAGCGGTTGGCTGAAAAGAATCCTCTTGAAGCGATTGAGTTACTCGACAGTACTGCTGAAACCGTTGCAGCAGAGACAGCACTACCCGAAGCCACCCGCAAACTTTTAGGCCGACGTGTACAGCGGACTCGCACAGAAATTGAACAGCTTACTGGAAAACGAAGAAATGAACTCGAGCTCGATCGTCAGAATGCAATGATTGAAGCAAAGATCGATAAAGACCGTGGCCGTAAAATTGAAGTTGATCAACGACTTGCAACACTTGTTGAAGAGTACAACGTATTAATTGACGAGCAACGATTCGCTGAAGCAGAAGTCATTGCCAAAAAAGCAGCCCAACTTTCACCCGACAGTGTTGTTGCACGGCAATTACTGAGTCAAAGTCGAGTCATTCGACGCCTCGATACTCAAAAAATGCTTGCGGGCAGCAAAGGTGATGCACTTCTCGATGTCATTGAAGACATTGAAGCATCCAGCATGCCATTTGTCGGCCCAATTGAGTTCCCAGAAACTCATGACTGGGAAGACCTGACAAAGAGCCGAGCTCGGCTCGCTGCCGAGGGTCGTTCTCAAATGTCTCCTGCGGAATTAATAATCAAGTCCAAGCTTACAAATCAGGTTGAAGCAAAATACCAAAGCCAGCCTTTGACGGAGGTACTTGATGATCTTGCAAGACAAGCCGGAGTACCACTTCATGTCGATCTTGCGGGGTTAGAAAGTGAGTCTGTTGGCACTGACACACCGGTAACAATTTCACTCGATCAATCAATTTCATTAAAGAGTGCTCTTAAACTTTTGCTTGAGCCGCTCCACCTCGATTTTGTCGTTCGTGATGAGGTCTTGAAAATCACAAGCCCACTTCTCGTACAGGGTGAGGTCTACAGCGTGTCATATCCCGTCGCAGACCTGGTAATTCCTATTCCGAACTTTTCAGACAGTGAAATTGGTATGAACAGTGCCATGAAAGCTGGCTTCTCACATGTTGGACCACAAGTTGAAGTGGGGCGACCACCAACTGGAATTACAAACGGAATGGGAACATCACCGACTACAGGCACCGGCAGTTCAAACCCGAATGTCCTAGGGCAACTTCAAGGAGGTTCTTTAGGTGGTGGCTCCACAGTAACACCCGGCGTGGGTAATAGTGGAGGATCTCAGGCTGACTTCCAATCACTCATTGAACTAATTACTCAAACAGTTGCTCCGACAACTTGGAACACCGTTGGTGGACCTGGTGCGGTGATGCCGTTCCAAACAAACTTAAGCCTAGTAATCAGCCAGACACAAGAAGTCCATGAAGAAATTGCTGATCTTCTTGATCAGCTCCGTCGTCTTCAAGACCTTCAAATAACTATAGAAGTTCGATTTATCACTCTCGATGATGCATTTGCTGAACGTATCGGCGTGGATTTCGATTTTAATATTCAAACGGGAGTTAATTCTCCACTGAATATGACGGCGATACCTACAGCTGGTGGCGGATCCCAAAGCCCATTTGCTCGAGGAATATCAGCTGCTCCCGGCGGGCCTTCGCAGTTAATTGGCCTCGGCCCTGACGGAACTCCTGGTGTTTCTCTTGGCTCAATAGGTGGACAGCAAGGCGGGCAACAAGGCGGGCAA
>DONH01000113.1 GCA_003509235.1 Planctomycetaceae bacterium | reverse complement strand
TCATCACGAGAAAGATGTTGCCTCATTATTTTGTCTCCACAAGCATTGCAAAACGCAGCTTTTAATGGATTTTTAGAACTACATCTCCTGCAATGGATACATAATTTCCGACTTTGCATTGCCACAAAGAGACCGCGGGGGCCACCGATCAATTTCAAATCACGGATGACAAATGCATCATCGATCGTAATTGAGCAGAAGGCCATAAGCCTCTCGGTTGTCCTCTCAACAAGCTTGATTCTGACCTCAGTGATTTCCATGGCATTCCCCCATCGGCCATCTCACCGTTATCCCCAATTAGATAGTACATCGGGTTACTCCCAAATTACAAAGGGGGATGTCATCCTCACCGTGGTGCAAGTCGAGTAGAGACCACATAAGGCCATCCAGCGGCTTCGAGACGCGCCGCCAACTGCCTCGCTTCATGCGTTGTTCTGCACAGACTAAAACAGGCGCTCCCACTCCCGGTGAGGATTGGATGCAATGCATTGTGCTTTGCCATATCCGTGAGTAATCGATTCACGGATGGTGCAAGATTTTGGGCTGGTTGTTGAAGACTATTGTGCATGAGCGGAATAGCCTGTCGGAGTGAGTCCCCCTGCAAGGCTGCAGCCAGCGCTGACGCTTGACCGCGACGATGAGCATCTGGTTCACACGCCGCATATACACGTGCCGTTGAAAGGCCTTCTGACGGGCAGGCGATCACGACATCGTATGCAGGGATACCCTCTACCGGTGTAACCTGTTCACCTCGCCCACTAACAACACCAGCCATTCCTGCAAAAAACCAAGGAATGTCACTCCCAAGCTCTGCAGACAATGTCGCAAGCTGATCCAAGGACCAATCAAGATTCCACAGTTTTGCTGCTGCAAAAAAGGTAGCTGCAGCATCACTTGAGCCGCCACCAAGACCAGCACCGGATGGAATGTGCTTCTCAAGACGAATTGTCAGACCAGCATCACTACCTGCTCGCTCAGCCAACAGACGAGCTGCACGGAGCACAAGATTACTCTCATCGTCAGGAACATCGCGAGCAAGGGACTGACCCGTTTCACATCTAATTTTTCCAGCAAAAGCGACTTCGAGTGAAAATACACCAGCGGGTTCCCGCCGTACATGTAGCCGGTCATAAACAGAGACCGGAACCATGAGACTCTCGATTTCATGGAAACCATCCTGACGACGGTCGAGAACCGCTAATGAGAAATTCAGCTTGGCAGGTGCATTAAGAACCAGTTCATCCACTGGACCCGCCTGTAATGACTTGTGATGCTCCATAGTATTCACTGACCAACACCAGAAAAGATTATGGCAACTTCTCTGACCCTCAGTTCATGCGCCTACACGATTTTGTCAAAGAGTTTCACTTGTCATGTACGATAAAAAACGATGCATTCCTACTTCCGGAACAATCACATGGTAGGGTACGTAGTGACGAAGAATAGATAAAAAAGCACTTCCTACAAACTTTGAGCCACGGCTATTGCCAGTTCGTTACAAAGCTAATGGTAATGCCAGCCAGAATTAGACCGATTGCGACCAAAGAGGCCAGCAAAATTGCAATACTACGACCCGCCCAAAGATCTTCTCGAATCATCTCAGTACGGTCATCTTTGTCAAACGACTCATTCCAGACTGGAAAAGTCTGTTCGTCATAAACCCACTTGGTTCGTTCTTCAAATTGCTGCTGGCTCATTGGCGACGATTAGTATTCTCAGAAGGATCAAAAACGACGGAGAACGTTCTCCCTTTCACTAGCACTTTACATGCTTCTCCGACCTCACGCCAGTCGGTCTTTCACCGGAAATGACTCATGCCACCCAATACGACTCCACTCACGATAATGCCGGCACAGCCAAATAACCAACCACATGTGCTTGATCCGGAATTTGATCTTCCAGCATGGCTTTCTGATGCAGGCCAACCAGCATGGAGGGCGAAGGCGATCTATCGCTGGCTTCACGCACGACGAGCAGAATCGTTCTCAGACATGACCGATCTGCCAAACGATCTCAGGTTGCAATTAGAGACTGAAATGCAGATTTGGACGACTGATATTGCTCGTCATCAAGTCGCTGAAGATGGGACAGAAAAGTTATTACTACAACTGCATGATAAGCAACGGATTGAATGCGTTCTCTTGCGCGACGGAATTCGACGTACTGTTTGCATTTCGTCACAGGTCGGTTGCGCCATGGGTTGTGTCTTTTGTGCGAGTGGTCTCGATGGAGTGATCCGAAACCTGACAACTGGTGAGATCATCGAACAATTATTACGGCTCACACGGTTACTACCAGAGGACGAACGCTTAAGTCATATTGTTGTCATGGGAATGGGTGAACCTCTTGCAAATCTTGATCGTTTATTGCCTGCTCTTGCAGTGGCGCAAAATCCTAAAGGTCTTGGCATTTCACAACGACGAATCACTATTTCAACTGTTGGATTACCATCAGCAATTGACAGACTCTGCAGGGAGAATCCCGGTTATCATCTTGCGGTTTCCCTCCATGCTGCTGACGATCTTCTCCGAACGAAACTCGTCCCTGTAAATAAATCGATCGGTGTTGATGCGATCCTAGCGGCCGCAGATCGGTATTGGGAAACATCGGGCCGGCGTCTCACATTTGAATATGTTTTACTGGGGAACCTCAATGATTCTCCTGACGATGCACGAGCATTGGCTCGCTTTATAGGCAAACGAGCAGCCTTGGTGAATGTCATTCCGTACAATGCAGTTGATGGCCTTCCATGGGAAGAACCCACCGATGCATCTCGTGAACGATTTCTCAATGTTCTTCGCAATGCCGGCATCAATGTCCAGACTCGAAGGAGGAAAGGCTCCAGAATTGATGCTGCCTGCGGCCAGTTACGTCGCCTGGCAAACCTGGAGAATTCCATGCCCACAAAGTCTGATGCATAACGTTACGCTAATCGGCTGAGAATAAAAACAACCAAAAGGACGCCGCCAAGAATGCCCGCCAACCACATTACCCATTCAGCAGTTGCCCTCCAGATAGCTTGTGGCGACTCGTGGTGCGTTGCTGCAAACACCACACTGGCCGCCGCAATCAAGGGCAGACTAAAAAAGAGCATCGGTATGTTTTCAAGAAAAAGCGCGAACACGATGATATTGTTGAATTCCATTATTCATCTCCCTTGAAAATTATCATCGCGATACGGCATCTGCATTAACTACACTGCCACTCATACTGCTGTACCGTCATTGCTCTCTTTGTCAGGGTTCACTGGTGATTTTTCTTCTTTCACGAATGGGTGCATCGGCCC
>DONH01000284.1 GCA_003509235.1 Planctomycetaceae bacterium | reverse complement strand
GTGAGGACCCCAAAGCCTGCCTTAGAGAGGCCTTCCAGCCGTTATATTCTGCCCGACAGGCATCATCAGTAAGTTCAGCCAGGCTGCACCCTTTTGTCAGGGCTAGTCGTACGAGTTTGCCGACGGTTTCGTGTGCGGTGCGCTGCGGCACACCTTCAACAATGAGTGCCTCCATGAGTGTTGTCGCATCGAGATGTCCTTTTTCAATTGATTCACCAATCCGCTTTCGATCAAAATGTGTGCCAGCTACAAGCGGGGCGGCAACACCAAGCATCGCCTCGAGCGTATCGATTGAATCGAAGACAGCCTCCTTGTCCTCCTGCAGGTCTCGGTTATACGCAGTCGGGAGTCCTTTGAGTAACACAAGAATTTGCTGGACATTACTAATAACTCGTGCCGATTTTCCACGCACCAATTCAAGTACGTCGGGGTTAATCTTTTGAGGCATGATGGAACTGCCAGTGCAGAACGCTTCCGGTAGATTGAGAAAGCCAAACTCATCAGTACTGTAGATGATCCACTCCTCAGCCCACTGGGAGAGATGCACGGCGGTAAGCGAGAGAATGAATGCAAGTTCGCAGACAAAATCTCGATCGCTTGCAGCATCAAGGCTGTTTGGAGCGATAGCATCAAACCCGAGTGCGGCCTGCGTTTTTGATCGATCAATCGGCAGGCTTGTGCCAGCAAGAGCCGCTGAACCTAACGGCATGATGTTTGTTCGTTGTCGACAGTCAGCAAGCCGTTGTCGATCGCGATCAAATTTTTCGCACCATACCAATAGTTGATGGGCTGCAAGAACAGGCTGCGCACGTCGAAGGTGTGTGTACGCGGGTATGACGAGATCGCGTTCTCGGTCACCCATTTCAAGAAAAGCTTTTTGCAACTCAAGGATGCCGGCATCTATGCGATCAATTGCACGTCGGCAAAAGAGACGAAGGTCTGTAGCGACCTGATCATTCCGACTTCGTGCTGTGTGGAGTTTTCGGCCAGTATCCCCAAGTTTTTCCGTAAGTGCAGATTCGATATGAAGGTGAATGTCTTCTTGAGTGGCAGTAAAATGAAATGTTCCTTCATGGATGTCTTTTCGAATTTCTTCAAGACCTTCTCGTATAGCATCCGCTTCAGCCTGCGTGAGTAATCCGCACTCAGCAAGCATTTGTGAGTGGGCGATCGATCCGTCAATGTCGTCGTCAGCCAACCGTTGGTCGAAAGAAATGCTCTCTGAGAAGGATTCAACTCGTTGGTCCGTCGGTACACGGAAGACACCACCCCAGGCTTTTCCGTCTGATTTTTCACTCATAATGATATCTGTTAGGTGCGTCGAGGATTTTCTGGGTTAATAAAAGCCCAATGTATCTGCAAAACAGGAAAGAGTAGTCTACCAACCGTTCTCATCAGGCGTTTCTACTTTCTGTGTAGATTGTTCGTATGGATTCACCTTCCTCTTTTTTATCGCCGAACGGCCGACTTGCGGCTCGCATTCCGGGCTGGGAACCCCGTCCCCAGCAGATTGTTATGGCTGACCTCGTTGCGGCAGCAATTGACCAAAAAAAACATGCAATTATCGAGGCTGGTACTGGAACTGGAAAAAGCCTTGCCTACCTCATACCCGCTGTGCTGGCCGCCACAGCTGATCAAGCGTCTCAAGAAGAGAATCATCCGGAGCAACAGCAGCAAACTGGACATGAGGATCAAAAACCAGAAAAGACAAATGAGAAGTGGCCTCGTCGGATTGTCATTGCGACTCATACGATTGCATTACAAGAACAATTGGTGAAGAAAGATATTCCGGTGGTATCGGCTGTCATGCCAAATGAATTTTCTGCCGTGCTGGTCAAAGGGCGTGGGAATTATATCAGTCTTCGTCGACTGGCGCTTGCGAAGGAGCGAGAGGGAAGTCTGTTTCAATACGATGAAGAAGTCTCGGAACTGGAAGGACTTGTTGAGTGGTCAAGAAATACGCGTGATGGTTCCCTAGCAGATCTGCCAACAATTCCGCGCAGTTCAGTTTGGGATGAAGTTCATAGCGACTCAGGGAACTGCATGGGCCGTGCCTGCCACCGGTATAACGAATGTCATTATTTCGCTGCTCGAAGGCGCATGAATAATGCCCAGGTCCTCGTTGTGAATCATGCCCTTTTCTTCTCAGATCTTGCGCTACGTCGAAATGGAGTAAGCCTTCTCCCTGAGTACGATATTGTTATTTTAGATGAAGCGCACATGGTCGAGTCGGTCGCAAGTGACCACCTTGGTGTTGGGCTGTCGAGTGTTGCGGTTGAGCGGCTCCTGTCACGTCTTTACAACGAGCGAACAAATCGTGGTCTGCTCGTACACTATAAACTTGATGACCTGCGGCCAGACATTATTCAGGCTCGTCGTATATCGGAGGATTTTTTTTCCGGGGTAATTCACGCTGTGGCGGATCGCGGTGATGGGCCTTGGCGAATCTCAGAACCCAATTTTGTTCCCAATTCGTTAGGAGATGTTCTTCTGTCATTAGGGCGGAAGATAAGAAAAGCATCGAATCGGCTTTCAAAGGATGCCGAAAGACAGGACTTTCAGTCACTCGCAGATCGGCTGACATCACAAGCTGGGTCCATCCGTTTTTGGCTGGAGCAGGATGATCCCGGAAGTGTCTGGTGGGTTGAACTAGCAAGCAGTCGCCGTGGTGCACCACGCGTAAAACTCGCAAGTGCACCGATTGATGTAAGTGGTGTTCTGCGGCGAGATCTCTTTGGGAAAGTAGACACAGTAGTGCTTACCAGCGCAACGCTATCAACAGGAACTCAAAGCGAGGTGGCAGACGAGACTTTTGATGAAGAGTACAAACATGATGCCAGAGATACAGGTTTTCATTATTTGTCCCAAAGGCTTGGCGTCGAAGAAGCAATCAAGCGTCAATTGGATAGCCCATTTGATTATGAATCACAAGCAGAACTTGTTCTTGTGAACCGGTTGCCGGACCCAAGCAGTAGAAACCAGTACGATCGTGCAGTTGCAGAAATGCTTCGTTCCTTTGTGGCTGATCAACAAGGCAGAACAATGGTGCTCTTTACGAGTCACCAAGCACTTGCCAAAGCGTCTGGT
>DONH01000370.1:3117-13655 GCA_003509235.1 Planctomycetaceae bacterium | reverse complement strand
TAATCGTAGGGGATTCAGCAATGGCTAGAGGATTATCAGACTTACAGAAAAGCGTTCTAAAAAGTAGCTTAGAGGTTGAAATAAAGCACAGGCACTCACTCTGGCGTAAGCGAATGCGAAGGCTCGATGACACTCTATCTATGGCTAACATAGTAGCTCTAGCTGGTGCTGGGGAACGCACCGCTTCAGCTGAAGTTGTGGCCTCAAAAACAGTTAAACGGCTGATAGAGCGAGGTCTACTCATTGGTGATACTTGCCACTGGTGCGCCTCGAACAAAAGCGTGAAGCTATCTAATAAAGGCATAGCTAAAGCTCGTGAGCTTCACCCTTCCCTGTCCGCTAAGTTGGATAGGGTAACGGCTGCAGCCGAAGCTAGGATTCCAGCTTTTGAGGAAGCTGCGTACGGTAGAGAAATGCCCGAGATGACAGCAGAGCAGATTGCCAGCTTGGCTAAACGTGCTAACAAAGCAATGATGCGGCTCGCTTAATTCAAGAAACTTTGGGGGGTTTATCTTTGGTTTTTTTGGTAGTGCTTGGGATTCTGGCCTTTTTGGTAGCGACTTGCGTTTGCCGATGGCTTGTGCGTCAAACAAACGCCGTGCCAAAAATCGTGTGAACCAGAAAGACACTGGTTTCGTAGTGTTATTACCAGTGAAGTAAAATTTACTGCATTTCGCTGCACTGACTCAAAATGGGTCGGCCTAACGCAATATGCAATTGCAATCTGGTGAATCTCGCTGGGACGGTCAGGAAGGCGTTGGGTTGCGAGGGGAAACGCCACCGGCGTTGAGCAGAAGGATTGCGGCAGCTTGTATTCGTTGCCGCCGTGTTTATAGTTACATTTTATTGCCAATCATCAGGCAAACGAACTCCCATTATTCTACACAGCCCATTCAACCTCCAAAGTAGGTCTTTTATGAGCCATTCAGACTGTACTAGTTCGGTCGACAACTTATGGTCAGAATCATAGCGGCCTTCTAATCGGAGAGAATAACTTTTTCTGTCTACGGAGTACGCAAAAAAAAGAAAAGCGGCGGCCCCGTTTCCCGGCAAAAATTCTTTATCGGGCTTGCCACAAATTTTTATAACCTCGTCAGCAGTGATTCCACGAATTTCGCCAGCACTGCCTTGAGTTATTGTTTGGATTTAAAGACTTTCTAAATCCTCTATGGTTACTTTGTGTGAACACTCACCAAAAAATAAAAAGAACGAGGGCAACAGCAATTAATAATCTCATCAATCCCCACTACTTGGAACTGATAGCCTGATGGATCAACTTTACTGCATACTAGGCACATCATTCTCATTTTCATTCATCTTTATTTTCCAAAAGACGATCCAGAAGGGCTGGTAACTGCCTGCTTGACTCTCGAGTCCCTCCTGCGGCAGCAATGCCTACATCAACAATTTTTCCATTTGCATCCACAACAACCAGACGATTCGGCCATGGGGCATAGACATCTGCCACAGCATCATCAATGGTGTCGACGACTATTGGCATCCGCATCTGAATTCGATCATTGAAATCTTCGACCAATTCACAACGCTCGCTGAGTGTCGTTGGAGCGTTCACCGTAAATTGATTATTCGGCACCTCCCTCCCACCAATGGGATGAGCTTCTCGAATGTAAATCATGAGGAAGTTCACGTCTTTATGATACTCATCGTAAAGTGAATTTATCATCGATGTGCTACGGACAAATGGGGGACACGTACAACTACCAAACACTAATACACTGGGCTTCCCACGAAGATCAGAAAGGGTAATGACTTGGGATTCATCGTATGAATGGAGTGTAAAATCTGGGGCGTCATCCCCGTTGCGTAACACCCCTTGATTCCGAGCAGGTCGTCCAGCTCCCCCAAACCCGGGAGGCTGAGCCTGAGCGACTTGAACCACCAAATCCGAACAAATGAAATAACAACAGATAATTGCGATGAATCTGATACAGCGATACTTCACGAAAAACTGATTGAATTTGTATACGTTAAGCATCATCTTTTGCTCCCCCGTATGGATGTGATGGTGTGGTGGCTACGTAGTCCAGAATATCAGATAAAATATGATATTCTGATGAATCGCCTTTCATGGGTTAAACAAAACCGAAAAACATGCAGATTAAAAATATTGCACTTATAACCATGACAATAAGGCAGGCGAAGAGTGAGGAAGTTGTAAATGCGGAAAAACGCAATTCGGTAGACGGAATATAATTTTCACCATCTTTAGGGAATACTTTCGAGTCGCCGTATTTCCCTACATAGGCTCCTTGTGTCACTCCGTCTTCGCCACAACGGAAATCATCGTCTTCGATTACATCTTTTAGTGGATCATCTCGCATGCGTGCAGTTTACAGACTATGCACAAGAAAGCCCACTCGCAGGGACGATGATAAAGTTTCAGAGGAGCTACCACACTAGAGAGAAAAAGTATGGATCCAGTATTACGCCTGGTAGGTGTATTGGTCTGTCCTTGCTGGTCATCCCTGGTGGGCTCTACGACACCAACTACTACTGTCGGGCAGTTGACTTGCCAAACAACGTTCTTGCTGCTGCAGAACGGCTTTGGCAGTCATCGCGAATCTATAAACGGTACCCCCAGCTTCAGCAATTGACACGCCCACGAGATTGGGTTTGTAACGGGTTGCTCATTAATACAGGACGAATATGAGGGCAATACACAATCCTGCTCTGCGCAGCTTCTCAACTTTTGGTACTTTTAGATACAAAGAGTGTAAGAATATACCATTTTTGTTCTTAACAGACTCGTATTTCATTAGTCTTCAGATTTTGCCCGTCAGGCCGCACATTTTTGTTCGGATAGGCACAGACATGCATAGCATTAAAGACGTATTTAGCATCTCCTCTAGAAACGTTTGACAAACAGAATCTGCTTATGTGTTGCTGATCCCAGCCTGCAAATTTTTGAATAGGCAATCTCAATTGGTGAATGCCGGTTAGCTCTCAAAGGTGCTAGAAAGGGATACGTTCAGCCAGGCAGTTTCATTTTTTATTCGTTGGCGAGTTGAACGTTCTCCGCACAAGGGCCTTTTTGCCCTTGTGCTTCGTTGAAAGTAACGCGTTGTCCTTCACGAAGTTCGTTGTAAGTGGTTCCTTCAACACTGCTGGAATGAAAGAACAAGTCTTTGTTAGTACCAACGTCGATGAATCCAAAACCTTTGTCAGTAAGTCGCTTAATAGTGCCTTCGGCCATTGTATTTCCTAAAAAGTTAAGCAGCGTGCAACTGAACGAAATTGTCCAATTGGAACCTCTGCGCGAGAATTCTACCATCAAGATCGATAATTGGCAGGGGTACTTCTACTGCGCGCCTCATTAAATTGCCCGAAGAAAGGCAAAAAAAATATCACTCCCTATTTTTCATTGTCGCTTCCTCACACGGTGGCAGTCGCTAGATGCCTGATAGGTACCTGTTGTTTTGTTACTTTTCATCCATTTTCTCCGTTTACAGGAAAGTAAAGACGTGAAATCTAGCGATAGGCCTAGGCGGTGGTCGAGACAAATTGGGAAGGTTACACCATGATTTTTCAGTTGTTGGTCTGCGCGTTTTTATATCGATAAATGAATGTGGTCGGTTTGCCTCGGTCGCCTTCTGTGTCGTTGGTGAATGATTGCACTCCTCGATACACCTTCTTTTAGAAGTATTGATGGAAGGGTCCGCTTTACTATTTTGTGGCAAGCTTCAATCGCACAACACGATGGTTCCAACTGTCGGCGATATAGAGCGACCCGTTATGTATCTGAACACCATGCGGTCGGTTTAGCTTAAATTCTCCGGCGCCAAGCACCGTGGTGACGACTCCCGTTTTTGGATTGAAACAGCGAACCAAGTGATTGTTATCATCAGCGATATACACGACACCGGCTGAGTCAATCGCGAGGTGCTTGGGGCCGTTGAACGTGGCCTTTTTGCCAAATCCATCGGCTTTGCCTCTCTTGCCGCTTCCGGCCACGGTTCGCACTTTTCCTTTGGTGTCCACAACACGGAGTGCGTTGCCACCGCGTTCGACGATGTAAAGATTACCAGCTCTGTCGTATGCTGCAGCGCGGGGGTCGACGAGTGGCGCGGTGGTGGCGTTGATACCATCTGCCGGTACAGCACGTGTGCCGTTGCCGGCAATGGTCTCGACTCGTCCGCTGCTGAGCGTGATCTGGCGAATGCGATGGTTTTTTATGTCGGCGACCAAAAGAGATTTTTTATCTGGGCTAATCGACACGCTGATCGCCATGTTGAACTTTGCGTCTTCGACCGTTTTGCCATCCCCTGCAAATCCCGCCGTACCACCTGCATAGGTCGAAATGTTGCCTCTGTTGTCGACACGGCGGATGGCGTGGTTCGCGTGATCGGAGATGTAGAGTGAATCGTCGGGGCCAATGGCCACGTTATGCATGTCATGGAACGACGCTTCTGCCACCGGACCACCGTCTCCTTCATACCCAGCACGGCCAAGTCCACCAATCTGTGAGAGCTCTCCCATCGGAGTTCGCTTGAAAATTCTGCCGCCTTTGTACTCGACGATGATCATGTTTCCAGCTGAATCAAAGTCGATGCCGAAGGGATAGCTGAGTTTGCCAGGCGAGATTTTTTTTCCTGGGTCTGGGTCGTGTGAACCAATGAGTACCTGCACCACAGGTTCCGTCGCATTTGTAACAGCTGTGAGTGCTATCGTCGCTGCGATGAAGAGTGTCCGTTGCATTGCCTGTCTCCGGATAAGAGGGATTGAACGACTAGCCAGTCGTCCGATCAGAATAGTCTTGTGTCAGAAGACTGGAGTATTGCATAGTGTTCCTCAATAAGCATTTAATGTTTTACTGAGTATCATTGCTAGCTATGCCATGTTTTTTCGGAGATCAAGATGAAACTAGCTTGCGCCCTACTACGTTTTTTAGTGGCGTGTGCATTTTCTGTCTGGGTCTTGCTGCTGGAGTCAGGCATTAACCGCTGGCAAGTGGGTATACAGCAACAGATTAATGGATGTCGGGGTAATAACAGCTTTCCGTACGAGTCGTTTGGCAAAAGTTGTGTTCGGTGGGCATGTGTTTAGTGGTTTTTTCATTGTCTGGTTTTTCGTTCTGATGTCTCTGCTGTCAAAGGCCATTTAGGTTGGAACAGCCTTCTTTTTACGAAAACGAATGAAATTACGGCCAGTCACATACGCCTGTGTGGGGATGGCGTATCAAGTATTGGAGGGGCCCAAATTTTATAATCCCGCAGAACCTACAAAACACAAGAGACAAATGCTGTCTTGCAAGCAAAGAATGGCCTTGTGGTGGCGACGTAAAACTGTGGTCGACTCGGTAGAGGGGTGTCGGGTAAACTTTCATTAAAAGTCAATATGGTTAAATAGAGGGTATTTATGACTGACGGGATCGAAGCAACGCAACGTGACCAACACGCCAAACATATTGCCATGAATGGTGCAGATATAAGTGGTCCCATTGAACGGCATAGGGCCGGCAAGAATGGCTTCGTCATTGATGACTTTGGTGAACACCTCGTACTGAAAAACAACGAAGCAATTATTGTGGTTGCCGACGGTAAAGAACGAGTTCTCGCCGCATGGGACGTTTTTCGTCAGTCGCTGACCGGATTAGACCCGGAACAGGCAAAGCGTATAGACGAAGCGGCCGTCTTATTTGCTAGTCGTTGTTCCCATATCGGCGGCGAGGTAAGCCGTGATATCGATAAAGCAAACCTTGCGTGGAAGCGTCGCTGAATATTAGGTCGCATTCCAACGTGTGCAGAGCAAGCCATAATTTTCGTATGCGTCCGTCCTGCACCCGGTGAATGAACGCCTTAATTTACTCCCGTGAGTTGTTGCAAATCTTTTAACGACGGACATTGATAACCCCAACAGCGAGTCGTCTGTCGGTGAAATAGGGGTCGCCCCCACCATTTTTTCCTTTTGCGAGTCGGTGGAACTCTTCTACCCAGTAGTATCCATCGAGCTTCCCTGCTGCGATTGCATCGTTTACGAGTTTATTCCGTTCCCGATCGATGTCGGGAGCAATCTTGTGGGTAATTCCTCCAGTGGTTCGGCTAATTTCAACACGCTCATCATAGGTCGCCGCGCCCAACCAAAGTGGCTTCGATTTCGAGTCAACTTTTTTTGATTGCCAGAAACGGACATGGTGACGTTGTTTTGGGCTGTTTCCAACCGGCTGCTCAAATGCCGCGTCTTGCTTTCGTCCCCATAGGTAGAGATTGCTCACCGGGGCGTGAGGGTAAGGTTTCCGTAGGCAAACGTCAGCCGCAATGCGAAAAGAGGTTTTTGTAGTGATCGGATCTGCTGCATACCATCCCGATGTCGAGAGCATATGATGAAGTTCTTCTTCTGTGCCGACAAAAGCGATATTGATCGCATCCCCTATATGCCCTGACGAGGTTGTCGTGTGTGTTGGTGAGTCTATGAGCGCTGGATGGCCATCAATAGTTGCGGTTTGAGTACTGGCCTGGTTATCTGCAGCTTGGCTGGCAGTGCGCACCAGCATGCCGAAAAACAAAAAACCAAGGACTAAAAAAAAGGATCTTTTATTGCACGGAATGAACAATGAATATTTAACGCCAAAAATACCCACCACAATTCACCTTCTTTCCTGCACAGACTTGATTGCCAATTCCCGAGTGGCACAGACAGTAATAGAAAGGACGGATTTCATTCAAGGGCAGCTGGGCCGCATAGCAAGGCACTTATGCGTCGACTTAAAAAGTCTGGGTGAACCCTCCCCCGAGCGAGAGAGCAGTGTAGTAGGCCATAATGAGATGGGTTTATTTACGGTGTACCGAGGCTTGCTTGGAGGAAAGGAACTGCGTGCAGGAGTCGAGGCTGCTTGATTTTTCCTTTTTTTCCAGGCAGTCGTACCGAGCCGAGCAATGAGACGCCGGTCATTTACGAGTAAAACACAGTCTCTCTTAGCTGGAAACAGGTACTTTCCTCGAGTGGTCTATGCCGGCTACATTGTTCAGGTGTTTGCCGCTTTCTTTTGCGCACGGGAAAGAAGCCACCATCCGAAAATTAATTGGACGAGAAGGATAACGAGGCCTGCCTTTGGTATGCCTGATGCCATGTAGGCCCATCCAAACATAAGACTCGCGAAGAAACCAGTTAGTTTCGTGCCAACTTGCATGACTCCAAAAGTTGCCGCGTGGTGCCCAGAGGGTGCTGACACCGCAAGCATGGCTCGGAGCACACTTTGTATGCCACCAAGCACTAAAGCTAACAAGACTGCCAATGCATAGAGCTGCGGGACGGAACCAACCCACCAAGCTAATCCGAGAACAAGTGACCAGCCTGTGAGACAGATATTAGCTGCTCGGTGACGCCCCAAAATGCCAGATAGCCAGCCAATGAGGATCGCTCCAGGAAGTGCTATGAATTGTACAAGAAGGACAAGCTGCACGAGTTGAGGGGGGGTGAGATGGAACGTCTCCAGGGCGACGTTTGAAAACTGCGGTATTGCTGTCTGAACAACACCCAATATGGTGACCACACTAAGCATCAGCCAACCAAACTGAGAAATACTGTGGCTGCTCTGATTGTTCGGGAAAATTTTTTTAAGAAACAGGAGGAGTTCTTTCGTACTTGTACCGCCATGGTTCTGTGTTGATGCTGTGCCCATGCACACACATGTGGTGGGCATTGAAAAGATAAGCCACCAGAGTCCCATGATTGCGAAAGAGCCACGAAGGGCTCCAGATGCTGAGAGTCCAAAGGAGTCTCGCGCAGCAATCAGACTTGTGGCGAGAATAAGCGCAATCGCGCCACCTCCGTACCCTGCGGCGAACCCGACCGAGGACAGTGTGTCAGCAGCACGTCCGTGGGCAAGTTTTGGAAGCAAGCTTGCAGTAAAAATCGAGGCCATATCAAATGACACCGTTGCAACGATGATTGTGGCAATGATCCCAACTTGTGATGTCGCTGGTAACAGAGCAAGAGTAATACATGCCGCCGCACCAAGCATGGAGCTTGTAACAACGGCTCGTTGATGAATGTGGCGTCGGTCAACCCATGCTGATAAGAATGGAGAGACGAGTGCGGACAACAGCATTGTTGCTGCGAGGGTCCATGCCCAGAGAACACCCCCTGGAATGCCCCAGCCTCCCGTGGAAAAAACTATTTTGTTGAAATAGGCAACGAGAAGTGTTATCGAAATTGTTGAGAACCCACTTGCTGCCCAATCGAGAAAAATCCATGCGAGGACAGGGGCACGAGACGTACGCTGCGGTGATTGAATGGGATGTGTAGTAATAAGTCACCGAGAGAACGAGATCGTGTCAGGCGAGCTGGGTGGTGATGGCGAAGCCTGCTAGATTAGAGAGTACGTCTCTGGTTTGGTTCAACAGGGAAATATCCTGTTGATAGAAAACGCGCGCACGGAAAGCTGATGGGTTTGCTACTACTTCGAGGGTAGGAGATCAGTTTCTGATACATGCGCAGCTGGAAGACGGGTCCTGGTGCGTTCCAGGAACAAACGTTCAAGCAGACAATCAATCAACTGAAGCAGCAAATTACTGGGGAATACCATGGGTAGTCGTTGGACTTTTGGAAAAATGAAAAGAATCAATGTCTGTCTATATCACTTAGTTTCCTGGCTGCTTGTAAGTTGTATTGAGGTGCCAATAGGTTACGCCGAATCACACTGGGTGCGTCATGTGATTCATGAGGGCGAGCAGTCAATGACAGCTGTTGCAGGTGACTTTTCCGGCGATGGTCTGCCAGACGTGATATCGGACTCAGGTAGTATGACACGATTGTTTGTTGCTCCAGACTGGCATGAAGTGGTTCTGGATGAACACCCTGAGTTTAAGTGGTACATCCACAGCGAGATTTTCGATATCGATAATGATGGAGATCCCGATTTTGTAGGTGCTCGTTACAATCCTGGGCTTGTGATCTGGTTAGAACAGCCAGCGAATGGTCAGATGCAGCGATGGAACAAGCATCTCATCGATGACACGATTCATGGTATTCACGGTCTGATGAAGGGTGACATAGAGAATGATGGACAGTTTGAGCTTTTTGCAACCAGCGCTCAGCCCAAGGATCCATATCCAGAATCACTCGTGTGGTTTGCCGTGCCAGAAAATCCGCGGCAGGCAGCACATTGGCAGCCGAAGGTTTTTGCAGATAGAGATGCGCCAGGCTTGACCCACTATCTCGGGGTCGGTGATATCAATGGTGATGGTGTTCTTGATGCGGCAACAGGAGCCAAGGGAGGGCCTCAGGCGGCGTCACAAGGCGAGTGGTTCGCGTGGTGGGAGTCCCCCCTCGATCCGACGCGTTCTTGGGTAAAACATTCCGTGAATGATGAACAACCTGGAGCCACAAATATTCATCCAGTTGATGTGAACGGAGACGGCATAATGGACTTTGTTGCCTCGCGTGGACATGGCACGGGAATTATCTGGTTTGAGGGGCCGGGCTGGCAGGTGCATGACATTGATGCTGTGATTCAGGAACCACACTGTCTTGTTGCCGTTGATATGGAGGGTGATGGAGATGTAGATGTGGCAACATGTGCCTTTGGAAGCCAAGAGGCAGCCTGGTATGAAAATGACGGCAGAGGAAATTTTTCAAAACATTGTGTTGGTCGTGAACAAGAAGCGTATGACATTCGTGCGGTAGACATTGATTGTGACGAAGATCTCGATCTTCTAGTTGCTGGTCGTGGCAGTCGTAATGTAGTTTGGTATGAACACGTTCGGTAGTTGGTACGTTAGTCTGTCACACCTTTCGAACTGTGCCATCTGCCGCAATGGCCTGTTCGATACCCAGACTGCTTAAGTGTCTCGGCAAGCGTGAATTGTTCCATCGGCATGCGGGTAAGATAAAACGGTGAGACTTGTAGAGTATTCCGGTTGCGTGGCCGTGGTGGAAATCCACCAGCCAACTCGGTCATACCACCACGTGCTGAATGAAGCCCACTCAGTATTGCCGCCCGACTTGGTGCACAGAGGGTGCGGGAGAATATGCCTGCCAGAACATAACTCCTTGTGAGGTTAAATGGTCAATATTCGGCGTCTCCATCGGTGATGATTCGTCGATGTCATAACAGTGGATATCCTGCCAGCCGATATCATCGGTGAGAATCAAAACTATGTTTGGTTTGTCAGGCCGGCTGCCCGGGGTGTGAGTAATAGCCGAAGCAATACTTAGTAACAAGGGTGTAAAGAGAACAATAATTCCGTAGGGAACCTGTTGCATAGCATGCCGTTCTATAGTGAGTCGGACTATATCTGGGGTCGGCTTGGTAATTTTTTCACAGAATCGTACAGAAATTGAGCATTGAAATTAAGGTTGCTTTGTTCTTGCTATGGTAGAAAAATATCAGGTTTCCTCAGACAAGAATGGGTGACACCAAAGCGGCTGGCTGTAACATGTTTGGTGTTTGTGGTATTCCTGGCATGAGAATTATGATGTGAGGGGTAGGATGAAAAAAATAATATGTGTTCTGTTTTTATGTATGGTTGGATGGACCGGACTGAGTCGATCTGGGGAGGCAAATCCACCAAATATCT
>DONH01000370.1:0-2822 GCA_003509235.1 Planctomycetaceae bacterium | reverse complement strand
TGAGTCGATCTGGGCAGGCAAATCCACCAAATATCGTGTTTTTGTTTGCCGATGATCAGCGCGCAGATACCATTGCGGCTCATGGCAACAACCATATTCGAACACCGAACCTCGATCGGCTTACACGAGAAGGTGTAAGTTGTCGGCAAAACTATTGTGCCGGCTCGTATTCAGGAGCAGTGTGCGTTGCTAGTCGGTCCATGCTCATGACCGGACGGCACTGGATGCGGATTGATGATAGACGCAACTGGAATGGATTGCCGTTGCTTCCTGAGGTACTTGGTGAAAATGGGTACGCCACCCATGCAGTCGGAAAATGGCACAATGGTGGCACGACGCTAGCTCGTGGTTTTCAGTCGGGCAAGGCGATCATGATGGGTGGTATGTGTGATCACACCAAAGTACCGCTGCAGGATCTATCCAGTGATGGATCACTCACAAACAGTCGCATTGGTGATGCATTTTCGAGCACGCTCTTTGCGGATGCAGCGATTGACTATCTTAGAACCCGTGCCGAAACTACTGAGCCCTTTTTTCTTTATGTCGCATTTACTGCTCCCCACGACCCGAGAAATCCGCCGGAGTCATTTCGACAGGCCTACTATCAGAAGCCACCTCCACTCCCAGAAAATTTTCTTCCGCAGCATCCTTTCGATAACGGTCAGGTGAGTGGCAAGGGTCGTGATGAAAGTCTTGCAGATTGGCCGCGGCAGCCGGATGTGGTACGCGATCAGCTCTGCGAATACTATGGCCTCATTACGCAGTTGGATGAACAGGTAGGGCGTATTCTTGAAGCGGTTGATAGGTGTGGGTATGGGAAAAATACGATTGTTGTCTACACAGCGGATCATGGGCTGGCATTGGGGAGCCATGGTTTACTCGGAAAACAGAACGTGTATGAGCACTCAATGGGCTGTCCGTTGGTGGTGCGGGGACCGGGAATACCGGCAGGTCAATCAACATCGGCATTAACCTGCCTGCTCGATCTTTTTCCAACCCTCTGTGGGTATGCGGGAGTTGAGGTACCGGAGGGTATCGATGGACACGACCTTCGACCAGTGTTTGAAGGTACCCAAGAAAGTGTCCGAGAGTCGATATTTCTTGCCTATCAAGACAAAATGCGAACAATCAGGGACGATGCCCTGAAACTCCATGTCTATCCCGAAATTAATTATCAGTTGCTCTTTGATCTCGAAGCTGATCCTTTGGAGATGACGAACATTGCTGAAAAACCTGAGCGATCCGAAGAAGTGAACCGGCTTCTCGCTCAGATGAAACAATGGCAGCAGCGTTTTGGTGATACCCTGCCCCTTGCTGTTGAGAACCCAAAGCCGAAGGAAATTAATCTTACTGGTAGTTCGCGGGTGCTTGATCGGTGGCAACCAAAGTGGATTCGTGACAAATACTTTGGCGGGCGTGATGCACCTGAGGCAGTGCCAGCCATCAACAAAAAACGGAACAGTAAGAAATAGTCTTTTTGGGATTCATCAGTTGTTTCGTACGAAGCCTTCTGGGCCTGCGACAGGTGGGCGTCGTAAAGAAGGCCCGAGTGTGTTTGGGCTTGATCGAGGGTGTGAGCCGGTAATTACGTGGGGCACCTAGATTAAAATGATATGCTCTTGCTCAAGCAGATAGCACACTCACAGATGAGAGACTCTGGAAATATGGATATTATAAATCAAAAGGACACTGTTCCGTTTACGACAGCTGATGGATCAACTATTCGTGAATTACTCGCACATCGAAATTCTTCAATCCGGCAGCAGTCGCTGGCGGAGGCTCGTCTGGCACCGGGTGCTGCGACCACACCACATCACCACGCGGTGACGGAAGAAATTTACTACATCTTGGTTGGTGAAGCAGAAATGACTCTTGGCGAGGATACTCGTTCTGTTGTACCAGGTGATGCGATTGCAATTCCGCCTGGTCAACGTCATACAATTCGAAACACTGGCGGTGAAGAACTCGTCTTTCTTTGTAGCTGCGCGCCTGGGTATGAGCATACGGATACGTTTTTAGAGCGGTAACAGTCGTTCTCAGTTGTCCCACATGCAACCGCGAACGAATTCGGGTGGCAGCGGTTCAGAGAAAGCAGTCGGACTAGTGGATGGTGCGACCTGCTGCGTGTAGATGTTGATCTGTTGATTTGCACTAAAAATGAACAAATATGGGGAGGTGGGCGTAGAACATCAGAACGTTGTGCAGCCCGTTCAAACCGCAGGGTAATTTTAGGGATGAAACAGGAAAAATTATCTAAGTTCAGGTTTGAAAAGAACGTTATCGCCGGGGCAGTCATTGGCAGTTGGGGTTGGAATACACCAACTGCGGACTTTGAGAGACAGGCACAGTCCTCTAAAACAACTGGCCAGAAGGATGTCAAAAACCTTCAGACGAAAAAATGAGTCAGCGGTACCAGGACTGATACAGTCAGTCTGGAATTTCGCTTATTCGGAAGTTGTCGAAATACACTGTTTCATCAGCGTTCGTCTGCCAGGAACTGTCTCCACCACCAAAAAAAGTGCTAAATAAAAATCCATCAATTGAGAACTCATCGGTGTCACGGAACCGAATCGTATCCATATGTAAAGCGAGGCGGTCATCAAAGTAGGCTCGTAACTTCCCATCATGTTTGCCAGGCGTGTTAATAAATAGTTGATGGATAACCGTGTGCCATTGCCCCGGGATAAATCGAATTTGGTTGCCTGTAGCCGGGTTCACCCACGGTATCTGGTGTCCATAACGATCCGGCTGATCAGGGTAATAGAGATACTGTACAGCCCGTCCATTGTCTCGCCACATCATGCGAGCTGAAAAGCCATCCT
>DONH01000361.1 GCA_003509235.1 Planctomycetaceae bacterium | reverse complement strand
CTTCTCCAGGCCTTCAAACCAAATATCAACGGGCAGATTGTTGATGTTTCCATACTTCTCGCAGAATTCAATTGTCGTAATCGCATCACCGGGGTGATTGAGATACATAACAAACTCTTCTTCACTCGGTTGACGGTGCAAACGTTTCTGAAGAGCTTCTTTTTCCGCAGCGAGATCAACGTCAGCCAGAGTCATCAAAGGTGAATCCTCTGTCCGTTTTGCGATAGCCGTTTCCCACCCTTTTCCAAATGCGGACTGGTACACCCAGTCTGCAGGGAATCCAAGGGGCAACTTGCCGAACTTGCCAAGCAGCAGGTTACGGAAAGCATCATTGGAGTCACGATACAAGTCCAGTCGCGCACTACGTTCGTGGCTCGTCAGTTCATCCTCTTTGCAGAGGTTGACGACATCCAGAATGTTGAGCAGACGGCGTACTTCACGCTCTCCGCCACGTTTATATGCTCCAGTCACGGCAAGGAAAGCCGTATTCCAGGTGATTTGTGAACCAGGAGTTACATCATGATAGCGGACAATCTTGCGGGTTCCCTCAAGGAATTTGAGCATGTACGGAAGCAGTTTGATATATCCCTGCTTCAATGCTCCTTCCTGTGAGGATGACGTTGCACCACCCGGCATGCCATGTCTGACCACATCGTGGTCAATCCCCTGGAAATAAGGGGCCGTGTATTTATCGTAGTAAGGCATGATCTGCTTGAGCTTAAAGTTCGTAGCTCGAATCATATCCTTATCAAGATGCGTCTTCAGACCAATTTCATCTTCAATGTATGCAGCGGTGGACAAGACTTCACCCTGCCCGTACCAGCGAACAGAAGCACCAACCGCAACATCAACAATGTGCGCACCGGCCTTTGCTGC
This sequence comes from Planctomycetaceae bacterium, assembly GCA_003509235.1. Classification (GTDB taxonomy): domain Bacteria; phylum Planctomycetota; class Planctomycetia; order Pirellulales; family UBA1268; genus UBA1268. The sequence continues at coordinate 3,354 of DONH01000361.1, read as the reverse complement.
CGCCCCCATGGTCGGGACAAAAAGACCATCCGTGTAGTGACGATGACTGTGCACAACCAGTTCAGGATACCTCTGGGTAATGGTGCCAATCAACTCCTTCATGAAGCGCGGCGGACATACGCCAGCCATATCCTTCAAGCCGAGAATGATCATCTTCTCAGCTTTTTTCTCGCTCACACCGGCGACATCAGCACACATCCGAATGATTTCAGAAGTCACTGTCAGGTAACGCTCAACATCAAACCCTTTTGCCCAGGACAATGAAATGGCCGGCTCAAAGATATTCTTCGTTGAATTAAGGGCTACCTCGGCAAAAGGCCGCATGTTTTCGATGTGGTTGAGGAAATCGAAACAACGAATAACATCGTAATGTTCGTTGATCATTTCGCCGGTCAACCGCATCACATTTTTGGGCTGTGGCTTATAGCCAAGCACATTCGTTGAACGAATAAGAATCTGCTTGAGAGTATTGGGAGCAAACTTGTTCCACTCGGCAGCTTCGGAGAATGGATAGGTCATGTTGGCGAGCATGGCCACGTGAAAGTGTGCCCCGCCTCCGTTCTCCAGCGAGAAAAAGCCGCACTTATCAAGCGAAGGCCCAACAATGGCATCTTCAGCTTGGCGGAACCTGTTACCCGAGTTGGACTGTGTGATATCCCGCGTCGTGGTGTCGGTCATATGGACAATGCCCGCTTCACGATCGCTACGGAGCGTATCAAGTATACTATCGCGATCCATTCCACGAGTAATGTGTGGCTCAAACCAGCTTGATACCTCGGGAGACTCAGCCAACTGGAAACGACCAATCCGCTTGTCTTCCCGGCCTCTGTATTCTCCAAGCTGAATATACTTGTTGTACCCAAGGGCAGAGATTTCCGCGACCAGACGAGTCAAACGGAAGAAATCTGGTTCGCGATCAGAGTAGTCCATCAACTCTGCATAATTATGGCGAACAAAATTGGTATCGTAATCTGCCTCAATGAACTTGGCGTGATCAATGATCTTCCGGTGGAAGGGAATGGTCGTTTTCAATCCACCGATCATGTATTCGCGCAAAGCGCGCTTCATCAAGGCTACAACTTTATTCCAACTATTACCGTATGCTATGAGTAATGAAGCAGCGGAATCATAGTTGGAGGGGAAGCGGTAACCGTCCCCCACACAGGAATCGATACGGATACCCTGTCCACCCGGAGAAACATACCGAGTAATACGCCCTGAGTTGGGTTCAAAATTCTTTTGAGGATCCTCGCAGTTAATACGACATTGGAACGCCCATTGATAAGGCTTGTTTTTTTCTTCTGAAAGACGCAACTCTGCCCCAAAAGCAATGGCAATCTGCTCTTCCACCAAGTCAATGCCGTAGCGACACTCAGTAATGCCGTGCTCAACCTGAAGGCGAGTGTTAACTTCAATAAGGTACGGTTCACCATCTGCGTCCACGAGAAACTCAACAGTTGCCAGGGAGTAGTATCCAACAGCACTGATGAGGCGTCGGGAATACTCTTTCAACTGTGCACGAAGTTCTTCGGAATACTTCGGCCATGGAGAAGGTGTGATCTCAATAAGTTTCTGGTGGTTTCGCTGCACCGAGCAATCACGCTCATCAAAACAGAAAACATTGCCATATTTATCGGCAACAACCTGAATTTCGATGTGGCGTACAGAAGTGAGCAATTTTTCAACGTACAAACGAGGATTGCCAAAAGAGGCCTGCGCAAGGGCGGATGCCTTGGAAAATGCTTTTTCCAGGTCTTCATCCTTGTAGACTTCATAAATACCTCGTCCACCACCGCCACCTTCGGCTTTCAGCATTACCGGGAAGCCAATCTCCTTGGCTATCTCCCGAGCTTCAGGAATGGAAACGGCACCTTCCGAGCCTGGCACGACCGGAACATCCTGTTCCAAAGCAAGCTTTCGTACGGCGACTTTGTTGCCAAGGATGCGCATGGGCTCCTGCGGGGGGCCAATGAAAATGATGCCGGCTTTTTCGCAACGAGCCGGGAACGAATCATCCTCGGAACCAAATCCCCAACCCGGGTGAATAGCGACTACATCATTTGCCTTGGCTTTTCTGATTACCCTGTCCAAGTCAAGGTAAGCGCGCGGGTCCGATCCCAACAACAACAGTTCGTTGGCACCCGAGGAAGCGGGAGAAGTTTTATCAACGTCTGTGGCTGTCATGATAGCCTTGGCGTTGAACATCTCTGTAATGGAACGACAGATGCGTCTAGCCGGAATTCCCCGGTTAGCCACTAAAATCCGCTTTCCCTTGACCTCTTCAAGTACCTTTTCAAAGGACTTCGGCTGCATGGAAATCACTGTTCTCCCTGAAAAAAATGACAATAACATCTCCTCACCTCGTTTTGGACAGAGGCTACAGAGGAGCAATAGAACCGGAATAGAGAACGGCTTCTCCTTCCGCTTTGCGTATAATGAGTCCGCCGTCAGTTGAAACACCAACGACGACAGCATAAAAAGATATGTCTCCGCTCTCTCTTATCTCAACGCGATGTCCAACCCAGGCCATTTTATCCAATAAAGCGGACAAAAACTCAGGAGGGTCCAACTCGTCGAGCACATCTTCGTACACGTTTTTAAACCGATTTACAAGATGCCACCAAAGGCTCAAAGGGCCTGTCACCGTTGAATCAATCTCTATTTTTGCAGCTGGAACCGCACGATCTTCACGCATTTGCTGGTCTGGCGGAGAATAGTCCAGGTTAAGTCCGAACCCCAGAATATTTAAAGTCCCGGCGGACTCTATAAGCATTCCACCCACTTTCCTGTCCTTCTGAAGCAAATCATTGGGCCACTTGATTTGTAGAGCTCCGCCCACGACCTCCATGGCACTCGCAATGACGTATCCACAATACAAGGAGAGCAACTGCGGAAGAGCTGACTCCCATGGGCCACTTTGAGGCATTTCTGGCAAAAGAACAGAGACATATAGATTTCCTGGAGGGGAAACCCACGGCCTGCGCATCTGCCCCCTGCCCGACCGCTGTGCAACACTGACAACAGCCCCCCATTCGTCAATCAGGGAAGCATCAGCCAGATATCTAGCAACCTCCATCGTTGTAGAACATTCTCCAACGACAACGACTACGGTGTCCAAGTGTTGACCACTTTTACGAAAAACACCGTGACCATTGATATCAACAGGGTCTCCCCATGGCCCCATATCGTTTATATCCTTTGCCCAACCGCTACACGATTCAGCAACCTGCTCAATCGTCACAGGAGAAACAATGGGCTCAACACCCGTTTCCCACAAATAAATTCCTGGTGGCAACATGGTTTACCTTATGCTAAGTATTTTTGAATGCAGATATATCTGGCTGGCGGAGCCGT
>DONH01000467.1:6861-7368 GCA_003509235.1 Planctomycetaceae bacterium | reverse complement strand
GCAATGCCGTCTTGTCGTTTTCTGTGTACTGAGTCTGCTGGGACTTATTGCCATCAATTCCGTAAAAGCAGCTAACGAATGTGATTCATTTCTTTCTTGCTGCGACACCGGTGGGCATTGTCGACAATTTTATCTCGGCGGTATCATTGGTGCAGACTTCGGCACGCTGGATAAAACTTCGGGGTTAACTTCAGTACCACATCGGTCACTTTTTACAGCTGGAGGTACTGTTGGTGTGCGGTCCCTTCGTGATAACGGAGCATGGCGTTTCGAGTTTGAAGGCCGAGGGCGTGAACAGATTCAGGATAGGATTATCGATCCAAGTGTTGGGAGTGACATTACTATCGCTGGGCGTGACGGCTGGTCAACAATGGTCAATACCTGGCGAGATTATAATGTCGTGGGAGATATTGATATCTATGCTGGTGGGGGTATTGGTGCTGGTGGCTACCGGTCTGTTATCAACGCGACACAAGCGGGAGTTACTCAAATTGCCAGCAATGAAAA
>DONH01000467.1:6383-6526 GCA_003509235.1 Planctomycetaceae bacterium | reverse complement strand
GCTTGGCAAGCCGGTGGTGGGTTGATTTATAACGCATCAAATCACATAGCTGTTGATCTTGGGTACCGATTTTTTTCAATCAATGATATGACAGCTAATGGAGTTGCCTTTGGAGGCCCTTTCGCATATCCAACAAACTATGC
>DONH01000467.1:5739-6058 GCA_003509235.1 Planctomycetaceae bacterium | reverse complement strand
GCTAGCGAATTGCTGCTTACAGTACGAATATATGAGCCATTCCGCCGTTGGCGTTAAGACAAGTATCAAAAACGCCTCCACGGCACTCTAGGATTAAGGGCAATTAAAGCAACAGAAAAGGCCATCTTCGAGACATATACTAGTGCAAACGGCATGCCGTCTTTACTACCGCTCGGCACCCGTTTCAAGAACAGCCATAAATGCTTTTTGAGGAATATCAACTGAGCCGATACTCTTCATTCGCTTCTTGCCCTCTTTTTGTTTTGCCCAGAGCTTTTTCTTTCGAGAGATGTCGCCGCCATAACATTTTGCTGTAACA
>DONH01000467.1:0-5434 GCA_003509235.1 Planctomycetaceae bacterium | reverse complement strand
CCATAACATTTTGCTGTAACATTTTTGCGTAGTGCAGAAATTGTCTCGCGGGCGATAATTTTTGTGCCAATTGCAGCCTGCAAGGCGACTTCAAACATGTGGCGATCAATCTCACCACGTAGTTTTTTGACAATGGCCCGACCCCGCCGGTCAGCATCTCTGCGGTCACAGATAATCGAAAGCGCATCTACCTTTTTACCGCCAACAAGAATATCAAGTCTGACAAGATCAGCAGGAAAGTATCCCTGTAACTCATAGTCAAGTGTGCCGTATCCCCGGGTCACACTTTTAATTTTGTCATGGAGATCGTAAATCACTTCACCAAGAGGAAGATCGAATGAAAGCATGGCGCGCGTTGGAGAAAGATATTCAGTTTTTAGAAATACGCCACGACGATCACTACACAGTTGCATCACAGGACCAATAAATTCTACCGGGACAAGAAAATTGCACCGAACAATTGGCTGACGAAACTCTTCAATTTGTCCCGTATCTGGAACGTCTTGAGGATTTGTAATTTCCAGTGTCTCACCATTTTTTAAAAGTAATTGATATGTGACGTTGGGTGCTGTCTGAACAAGGTCTAGGTCTGCTTCCTGCTCGAGTCGCTGCTGGATGATTTCCATATGCAGAAGGCCGAGGAATCCACAGCGAAAACCAAACCCAAGTGCCTCGCTACTCTCAGGCTGAAACTCAAATGAAGGATCATTGATAGCCAGCCGTTCAAGTGACTCCCGCAATTCCTCAAAGTTCTCGCCTTCAGAAGGATAGAGCCCGCAGTAGACCATTCGCTGTGGTGGTTTGTAGCCAGAGAGAGCCTCGGCTGCATCCTTGCCTGGCACTGAGATTGTATCGCCGATATGAACCTGTTCGACATCTTTGATATTACAGACCAGATACCCCACCTGACCGGCAGCGAGTTGGTCACACGATCGTCGTTGCGGTACGAACTGGCCGAGATCAAGCACTTCATGAGTCACACCAGTTTTCAGGAAACGAATCTTCTGTCCTTTTGTCACCGTGCCATCGATGATTCGTACATAGGTAATGACGCCGCGATAGCTGTCATAATGGCTATCAAAAATCATTGCCTGTAATACTTTTTCTGGATCACCCTGTGGTGGTGGTATCCGATCGATTATGGCGGCTAGAAGGTCATCAATACCGATACCAGTCTTTGCACTGGCGCGAATGACTTCTTCTGATTCAATAGCAAGCGATTGCTCCATTTCAAGAAGGACATCATCGACACGTGCATGAACAAGATCAACCTTGTTGATAACAGGAACAATTTCTAGATCTTCATTGATGGCTGCATAGGCGTTGGCAACTGTTTGAGCTTCAACACCTTGGAATGCGTCCACGAGCAAAACTGCTCCCTCACAGCAGGCGAGAGAGCGTGAGACCTCGTAGTGAAAGTCGACGTGGCCTGGTGTATCAATCAGGTTGAGTTCGTATAACTCTCCATTGTGACGATATTCCATCCGAACGGCTCGAGCTTTGATGGTGATACCCCGCTGCCGCTCAAGCTCCATGTCGTCGAGCATTTGTGTCTTCAGTTGGCGTTTTTCAACCGTGCCGGTGTTTTCCAGCAATCGGTCGGCTAGCGTACTTTTGCCGTGATCGATGTGAGCAACGATTGAAAAGTTGCGAATATGCTTGCAGTCGAACGGCATTCAGGAAATCTTTCCGTGAGATGATGAGGGTGTCTAGGCGTGCGTGTGAGAATGCTGCTGTTTCCATGCGAGTCGACTGAGGCCGGCTGCACCAATAGAGCCTGCATTACCGCCAAGCGTAGCGAATCGAAGGGCTGTCTTTTTTGCAAGTGTTGGGAATGTATGGCGGCGGACGGACGTGTCGATACGATCAAGAAATGCTTGTCCAACGGGGTGTGCATCCCGTCCGAACGTCATTGCTCCACCTAGGATGATAGCCGATGGGTCAATAGTATGCATGAGTGTCACAATTCCAATAGCAAGCCAATCAGCCGTCTCCATGACGAGGCCCATTGCCAGTTGATCGCCTTGTTCAGCATGATTCCCTATCAGGATGGGTGTTAAGGGTTCTCCCTGATTGACAGCATCTGCCAGAGTTCCGGTACCACCATTACGAATCCGTTCAGAGGCCACTTCTTTGAGTGACGTGGCACTTGCATAGGCTTCAAGATGACCTGGTTGCCCACACGGGCACATGCGAGCAGAAGGTGAAGAGTCGACAATAATGTGCCCACACTCTGCCCCGTGGCTGTGCGCCCCTTCAATAGTCATGTCACCAATGATGATGCCACCACCAACTCCGGTACCAAGCGTCAGGAGAATGAGGCTCGTGTCATCTCGTCCGGAACCCACCCAGAATTCTCCGTATGCAGCAGCGGTTGCATCATTTGCATATGTGACGGTATGGCCACAATGCTCAGCGACACGATCACGCACCGGAAAATTCTCCCAACCAGGAAGATTGCCGGGTTTGAGTAAAACGCCGGTTGCGAGATTCTGTGGGCCTGGAGTGCCGAGACCAACAGCCGCTATGTCAGAGCGAGCAAGACCAACACAACGTGCAAGAAGCTCAACAGAATGTCCCATTCGGACGGCAGCATCATCGGGCCCGTTTTGGACATTGGTTGGTTCAGTATGAAATGCCACCATGTGGCCATGGTCATCAACCAGCGATGCTTTAATATTGGTGCCGCCTAGATCAATTCCAACAAATAAAGGGCCGGATACATCAGCATCAGGTAGGAGCAGGTGCGGTGATTTAGTTACTGGCATCAGAGGGAGGTTCTTTGGGTTCACTTTTGTCAGTAATTTCGGATTCTACTGTGCCAGTTGGCTGCTTGTCTGATCGAGAGACTGATTTTTCTGCGGCTTCTATTTCTCGATCAGCAGCAGCCTTTGCTGCATCAGCTGATTGCCGGGCAGCGCGAGCTTTATCAACTTCTGTTTCAGCAGTACTAGGCTTTACTGACCCATCATTTTTATTGAGATCAAGAATTTCAATAGTCTCAATTTCAATAACTTCACTTGGAGGCGGCTCCTTTGAAGTGCATCCAAGCAACCACGTACCTAGGCTTAGGAAACTAATTATATAGATGGCTTTCATTTGATAGTTCTTGAGTCGTTTCATGATGGTATTCCTCATAAAGGACAGAGAAGCATTCCTTGAGATCGTCACATATTGATTCACTGTCTTCAAATCAAAGTATGCGGTAGCTAAACCGCTGCTTCAATGACTTGTGCTGTGACGAGCCATTGAAGTTCTCCCGGCTGACTGAGCCCATTGTCCAGACAGATTGATGCAATGGTACCTTTTTGCATGCGAATAGCGGCATTGCCGTCTCCAATCGATCGAGCAACAAGTCGGCCAACACATGGAGCATGCCCTACCCATGCGACCTTGGCGACGTTTTCTTCAGTTGTCCAGCCAGCAATTTCTTGCCAATCCGACCCGGGAGCAAGCGAGTCATGAATTTCGAGCCGGGGAGTTTTGAGTACATCGACCATGATTTCTGCTGTCTCACGGGTTCGCACCAACGGACTTGTAACGATCAGGTCAACCTCCAGTCCAAAGCCTTGCATGAAGCGAATGAACTGTTCGAATCGTTTGCGTCCTTTCTTAGTCAGCCGACGGTCATAATCGTCTTGGTCGGGGCCGCATTCTTCGGCCCACGCATGACGAATAATATAGAGCTGTGTTGGGAACATGTGCATAAAAATATTGTGAATACCTTCTCGTTCTTGAGCAAGTCAGGATTTTCTCCAGAGGATGTCATCGCTGATACTCATGCGGTGACGATCTTTTTTTGTCTCGTGCCACCAGCGTCGGGCATCGACCGGATAGCCAGCAGTTGGCAGGAGTGATGGTATCTGATCTGTCCAAAAGCTATTGAACACATTCATTGCGAGCTCACGTGTGTATTTCGCTGTCATACTCGCAACGGCGACAGGTAGTCGAGATTCACCACCCACAGAAAAATGAATGTATGTAGGACATTCTCTGTCATGAATACGGTAATGTGAGTAGCGAGTTGCTTCTGATAGTGGCTCAACTCGTGCAGCATCAAAGCAGTGTGAAACAACACTTGCATATCGTTTGCGGCCACCATGCCGATCGCACCAGACAACAGCAGGCATGTGGGGGTGCTGGTTGCGAAGATCAAAAGCAAGTTGTAAAGATGCTTGTGACAGAATGTCCGATTTATTCATTCCAGTGTCAAGTGCAGCATTGAACGTCTCTGGAAATATCCATCGACACGTTAGGCCTGTAAGCCGAATGGCATGGGTTCGCAATTGTCCAGCTGCCTGGCTAGACTGTTCGATCGTGTATGGCACTTTTGTTGCAAGCGGCAGTGTCACTGCATTGAGTTTTTTCCAGCAGCCGAGTTCGGCATCATCAGGTGATTTCAGTGCGAGTAGCGAGAGAAGACGATCACTAGTTTCGGGCAGTGTGTTTGTGGCGATTTGAATCGCCGCGAACACGCCTCGCTCTAATGGTTCAAGGGTCTCGGACTTCGTGCCTTTGCGAGTAAATACTTTTTTTGAATCACCCCAAGGTGGTCCTCGTCCTGCACGATAGTCATCATGAATATCATTTTGTAATTCAATAAAATGTTCCGCTGCCTTTGTGGATATATTATCACTTTGATGTTCGTTTATCTGCCATGACGAGCCACCGATAACAAGCGGCCCAAGGTTTGGTCCGTAGCCTGCTTCGTCAATGCCAATGACCAAAGTCATGAGCTCACACCTGTTGGGGGATTTTGTGTACCGTTTGGAAACTGCCGACAGTATTCATACACAGCGATAGCAGTTGATGTCGCTACATTCAGACTATGGGGTAGCCCAGCCATTGGAATTTCTGCAACACGATCTAGTCGGCTCAGAATCTCTGGCTCGATGCCAAGCCGCTCATTCCCAATGACAAGGACAGTCTTGCTTACAAACGGAAATGAAAAAAGGCATTTAGAATGGGTCGACTGTTCAAGACCAACCAGCTCCCAGCCTGCGTGTCTCATTTTATCAAGGACAGGCAGTAGGCTTCGATGAACCTCGATTGAAATTTCCTGTGCTGCTTCCCGAGCAATTTTCTCATCGAGCTTGCTAGAACCGCAGGTAATTAAATGACGGATGCCAAAACATCCACAGGTTCGTACGATATTGGAGAGATTTACTTTACTGCGAAAAGCAGAGCAAGCCACAATCAGGTCACGAGGACCAGCCAAGGGATGTGGCGGTCGATGTCGAATATGTTCAAACGATGTTCCTGTAGGTGATGACATGAGCAGTAGCATGACACGAAACGTGCAATTTCAAAAGCGGCTCATGTTGTTCGTTGGTGCAATTTTGATTGCTGGCTGTGGGTGGTATGGTGATCCACCTGATGATCATGGTCCGCAGGCCGTCGCTCAACAGCCGGTCGCAAACCCTGTGTCTATTGC
>DONH01000106.1:2411-4113 GCA_003509235.1 Planctomycetaceae bacterium | reverse complement strand
TGTGTGCCTTTTGTTGACAGTGTGTGCAGCAAGGGGGCTCGCTGAACCGGCGGATCAAGTGAATCAGCAAGAAGGCAACAAAGAAGAAAAAATTCAACAAAAGGCTAGGGAAGAATATGCAGGCCTATGGCGAATTGAAACAATTGCATCGAAAGGCGATGTAACGGAGACAGACAAACGAATTGTCGTCAACAACAAGGAAGATGGGACATGGACCTTATTTATAGACGACGAAGAGTTCAGCAGCGGTACAAATTCTTTTAGTCCACTTTGTGATCCAAAGGAAATTGATATTGCTATTACAGGTGGTGAAGGTGTGGGAAAAGTTCTGCAGGGAATTTATGAGATTGAAGAGTCAATACAGCGACTCTGTTTTCGAGGTGGCAGTGGTTCGCGACCAGATAGTTTCGAATCATTCTATGGTGATGAAAGTGTTGTGGTGACTTTTGTTCGTGAGTAACTGCTGTAAAATTGTGTTTAAGCTAAAGCAGTACGGGACATACCAGTGAAAAGAAAGTACATGTAGGGATGATTTCTAGGCTATTTGTTTCATGTGTGTGGCTTTTCGTTCCTTTTTGTTTCTTTGTTGGCGATGGCCATGCCAAGCAACTCGATGGATTTGACCTTCTAGCTATTGAAAAACCCCGTGTGCTTGAAAAAGCAAACAGCTATCTTTCCGAAGAGCCACGGACAGTCACGTTTTCACACTGTGAAAGAAGTGCGGGTAATCGGCACGATTATTACTCAGAGGGTGATTATTGGTGGCCTGATCCAGAGAATCCTGACGGTCCCTTCATTCGAAGAGATGGTGAGACGTATCCCGGACTTTTTTTGGATCATCGCCAAGCTATGATTCGGTTGAGTGAAATCGTAGGCACGCTCACGTCGGCATATATAGTCACCAAAGATGAACAATACGCGACACACGCAGTCAGACATCTTAAAGCCTGGTTTGCGCAAAGCAGCACAAAAATGAACCCAAGTCTTCTTTATGGCCAGGCTATTCAGGGTCGTTACGAAGGTCGGAGTATTGGTGTTATCGATACGCTTCACCTTACCGAGGTTGCTCGAAGCGCAAAAATTCTTTGTTCATCACCTTCATTTCCAAGCAAGTCTCAAGCGGGTGTCAGGCAATGGTTCCAAACCTATTTGACGTGGATCAATACTCACGAATACGGCATTCGTGAAAAGAATCACCCAAATAATCATGGGGTCTGCTGGTCACTTCAGGCGGCTTCTTTTGCAGATTTCGTCGGCGAACAAGAAATCTTGCTATGGATTCGAGAGCAGTTTAAATCTGTTTACCTGCAGAAAATGATGGATGATTCGGGTGGGTTCCCTGCCGAACTAGCACGAACTAAGCCCTACGGATACTCACTCTTTGTCATCGATGCTATGGCCGGAGTAGCTCAAGTTGCATCTACAGAAGGAAATGATTTATGGGCTTTTCAATTACCAGACGGACGTAGCATGCACCGTGGAATTGAATTTATTGTTCCATATATTGAAGACAAATCTTCATGGCCGTATTTGAAAGACATCATGTATTGGGAGGAATGGCCCGTGCGGCACCCGAGCCTTCTTTTTGCTGGGCTTCGTTATGAGGATGCCCGCTATCTAGATATCTGGAAAAACCTTGAAGCAGACCCAGAAACATTTGAAGTGAAGAGAAATCTTCCACTTCGTCATCCACTATTATGGG
>DONH01000106.1:0-2125 GCA_003509235.1 Planctomycetaceae bacterium | reverse complement strand
CAGAGGAATCTTCCACTTCGCCATCCACTCTTATGGGTTGGCAATCAATAGTTGAATACCGTCCTTTTGACTCCCTTTGAATCGGAAGTACCATCTTAGGGCAGGCTGCATGTCTTACTTCCCACAAGAACAGGTTGAAAATCGAGGAAGCAGTTGGTCTTTTTGATGAGGAAAAGTTTTTTATGGGTGCTCAAAAAAAACGTCGGTCGATGGCAGAAAAAGCAGATAAGTACAAGTGCTATCTGAAGTCAGTTCAGTCTCCTGAGCATGAAGTTGAATTTTTTGATAAAGCATTCAAGGATGAGTTTCATCGTAAGCCAACCACGTTGCGTGAAGATTTTTGTGGCACCTTCTCAGTGTGTTGTGAATGGGTAAAGCTTGGCAGACAACGTACGGCACTCGGTGTCGACCTCGATCCAGAGCCATTGGCATGGGGGGAGAAACACATTCTTTCAAAGCTGCAATCAACGCAGGCTTCACGGGTTCGCATCCTTGAAAAAGATGTTCGTGAAAAAACCCGGCCAGCTGCCGACGTTCTAGCCGCACAAAACTTTTCTTTCTGGCTATTCAAGACCCGTAAAGAATTATTGGAATATTTTCGGGTTGCCAGATCAAACATGAGTCGGCAGAGCGTCATGGTGATGGATATGATGGGCGGTGGTGACTGCTACGCAGAAAATACAGTTGAAAAGAAAGTTGTGAAAAAAGGGAAAAAGGGTTTTAGCTATCACTGGAAACAGGTGCAGTTTAATCCTGTCACACACGAGGCTGATTTCTCAATTTCATTTAAATTCGCTGATGGCAGCAAATTGCAGGATGCCTTTCAATACAACTGGAGATTCTGGACGATTGCGGAGGTTCGAGAACTCCTCGAAGAAGCCGGTTTCAAGAAGTCATATGTCTACTGGGAAGAAGAAGACGAAGACGGCGAAGATACGGGTGAGTGGATCAAAGCCGAACAGGCTGAAAGCTATCCGAGTTGGTTGTGCTATATCGTTGCTGTAAAGTAGACGTTGGAAGCGATAGGTGCCTTCTTAGACGTTCGTAAGGGGTGTGTCTTGTGGAAGCCCTTTGTCTTCAGTCACGGAGGATGTTCTTCATTGAATTCTATGGGTGACCATCTAGCTATAAAACCTGTCGGAACACATGTTTCCAAGTGGGGTGAAGGTCCGCGTTTCTGGAACAACTCACTACTGTACGTGGATATTGAAGGTCACTCCATCATTCGCCTTTGTCCTGATTCACACAAAGAGGATGTATGGGACGTTGGTGAACGAATCGGTGCAGTTACGCCAACACACGATGGAGGTTTGTTATGTGCTGGAGATTCAGGAATATTCAGGTTCCGGCAACAGAGTGGTGAGAAGAAGGTTCTTGTCGACCCAGAATCAGACAAAAGACCAGAGAATCGATTTAATGACGGCATGTGTGACCCTTCAGGGAGGTTTTGGGCTGGCACGATCAGTACCACAAAGCAGGCGGGCAATGCATCACTTTATATGTTTGATCGTGAGGGGCAGTTGCACAAAAAGATTCCTCGTGTGACCAATTCGAATGGAATCTGTTGGAGCGCTGATGCGTCTTTGATGTATTACATAGATACGCCGACCAAGAAGGTTATGGCATATCCGTTTGAGAACGAAACGGGAAATCTCGGTATTCCAAAAGTTGTTATCGATACTCAATCAGCAGAAGTCGAGGGGTCGCCAGATGGCATGGCAATTGATATTGACGGAAATCTTTGGATTGCAATGTGTCACGGAGGCGCCGTGATTCAAGTTGAGACGCAAACAGGAAAGGTAATAAAGAAGATTTCTTTCCCGTGTGTTGAAACGACTGCCTGCACATTCGGTGGTACTCATTATGAAAGACTCTTTGTAACAACCGGACTCCACAAGACCCTGAGTGAGTCTGATGCAGGAAAAGTATTTGTTGTAGATGGTCTTTCGACACATGGACTGCCAGTGGTTCCTTATAAAGGAAGCATTTGCTGAAAACGTATTTCAGGCAAACCTGAGGGAGACGTAGGAGTCGTATTACAAATGAGATGCATGCTATTTGTGTATGCGCTACTTTTTTTTGCCTATGCATCAAATGGCGTTGCACATGAACTCACACTTGAAAC
>DONH01000312.1 GCA_003509235.1 Planctomycetaceae bacterium | reverse complement strand
TTGCGGATACCGATGGAAAAATAGCAGAGCTTTTTGGAGTACCGGTTTCGAAGGGTAAAAAGACTGTGACAAAGTCAATTGATGGTGTTGATGTTGATCTTACGCGATCCGCAACGGCAAAACGCTGGACTTTTATTATCGATCGGAACGGGAAGATTGTTCATCGAGATGATCGTGTGAACGCAAAAGCTGACCCAGATTCTGTTGAGATGTTTCTCAAAGCTGTTGAATGACAAGGCCAGTATGAATCGCACGTTGCTTTGCGTCATAGCGTTACTATTGGGGGCGATCGTATATCAGGGCAGGGCAGTCGCTGAAGGCGAATGTCCTGAATGGCTCCTGCCAAGGGCGAGTCTCCAGGATTCATTGAGACAAAGTTCAACAGGTTTGTTTCCAGATTTTTTTTCGTCTCCTGTTTTTCCTTTCGTGATCGATCCAGCTGAGCAAATAGTCAGGATCGAGCTTAACGCGATGACCGCCGCTCAAGCACAGCAGCTCCTAGACAAAAGCCTTGAGGAGAACCCCGTGGCGGTTTTCGTTGTGCATGTGACAGGTGAAGTTAGCGTTTCGTCTGTTGCGCTTTCTTTGCATGACAGGACCTGCATGGTTATCGAGAAAGATGGGAAGTTTGTTGCTGCTGCTGGTTGTACTTCAAAGTCATTACTGCATATTTTTGATGGTGCGTATGTCAGCATCACGGGAAGCTGCGACCCGAGAAAAGGATTTTTCTCAGAGCAAGAAAATATGTTCTGTGGAAAGGGTGTTGTTCCAAGCGGTATCCGTATCGAGCAAAGTGGGCGAATTCACTTGGACCGTATTTCGATTGCTGGGTGTAAAGATACCGGTATTTCGATTATAGGTCGTGGTTCTGAACGATTTAACCAAGCTGTTTCGCTCACTCGCTCTGTTGTTTCCAACTGTCAGGGAGACGGTGTGCGTATCTGTCAATCACCAGCTTGTATTGTGCTCGACAGTAGGATTACCTCGGTTGGCAAAACTGCTCTAGTTATTGACTCACCGTCATCAATCGTTGCAAATACGCTTTGCAGTGACAGTGATGGCGGGGTTGTTGTATGTTCAACGGACGTAATTCTGATACGAAATCAGCTTCTACGGAATGGAACAGGTATCTCCTTAGAAAACCAATCAGAATATTCACTGGTTTATGAAAATTCGATTTTGGATAATGAAATAGGAATTGTTTTTGAAGGGAAGCGGGCCACAGTTGGTTGGAATCTATTTAAGAACAAAGAAGAGGTGAATGCCGGTGGATCAAAAAATATTTTATATTCCAATCATGGCATTTCAGCTGACTCCATACGCAGTGCTGGAGTTGCATATTTTAATCCACCCACGACGTTGAGCCCGCATCACGAACCTTTTATCTGGAAAAGTGATTCTGGTGATATAGCGTTGTCTATACGCCGTGATGTAGTCATTAACTCTCGCAATCAGTCACCGAACATCAAGGAAGTGACAAAACGGCTTAGGCAAGAGCGTATGCTTCATCCGGATGCTGTTCTTGTTGTTCACATGCAAGGTTCGTTTAGGAATCAATCTGACGAGGGGTTGGTTCTCCCAGATCACACATGCGTTATTCTCGATGGGGAAATAGTAAATGACTACGTTTCAGATGACCTGAGCACATTTGAATTAGTTCATATGCAAGGAAAAGGCTGCAATTCCTTTTCTGGCGGGCGCATAATCTCAGAGAATAAGGTTTTCGCAGCCGTCAGCGGAGCTGGTGCCAGCAATGTGTTTCTCTTGGATGGTGTCGATGTGAATCTCCATTCAGAGCATGGAGGTCTCGGAAGTAATTCAGTCAATGCGGTAAGTTCGAAAGAACACTTTGGCCCATTTGTTGTTCGCGGCTGTACTATCCAAGACCCAGGGCATCGGGGTATCTGGATGCATGTTTCAAAACGCGTGTATGCCCTCGGGAATCGGTGTTCGGCTGGTGGCTTTTCAATCGACTTTGATGCCTACTGTTTTCACAGTGCGGCGATTTTCAACACGGTAACACGGAACTCGTATCACTCGGGAATCTTTTTTGAAGAATGTGTCAAATCAAATACGGCTTTTGGGAATCTCTGTGAAAAAAATCCTGCGAATGGAATCTGCATGTGGACAGAAAATGTTCAGGGCAAGACGGAGAAAAACATTGTGGCCTGTAATGAGATTCGTGGGGGTGTGCAAATGGAAGCCAACCGAAGCGGTCTTTCCCTCGGTGGGAGAGCCGCTGATCGAACGACAGAAAACAATTATTTTTTTAATAATCGGCTCGAAGACCTCAACGGCCGCTCAGGAATTTTGCTCAAGAAGCATGCCCGTGAGAATTACATTTCGCAGAGCGTTCTTCGTGGAAACGATGTGGATATTCGCAATTGGACGAGCAAGCCTGAAACAAATGGCTTTCGTGAACAGGCAGGATTTCACAGTCCAGCAGTTCAGTAGATAATTTCATAAAGCGTCGTTCTGTGATACGGTGTGCTTCTTGGGGATCTTTTTTTGGTTTGTTTAAGGAGATGGAATTGTGAAACAGGGCAGTCTTTTTATTTTTGTAGCCGTCGTGTTCTGTTTTGCGGTTGGCTTCATCAGCCAAAATCAGACAGCTGTTGCACAGCAACCGAAGGGCATGCTGTGGGCTCTTAAGCAGATGGATGAGGATGACGATGGAGCAATCAGTCGCAGTGAGGCAAAGGGGCGAATGCTTGCGAATTTTGACCGGATTGACCAGGACTCGAATGGGTTGATTGATAAAGATGAGCTGTCGCAGCTGTTCAAGAGATTGCGTGAAGCAAGGGGCCAGGGAGCATCGGCGGGAAGTTCCTCTGTAGCAGACAATGTTGAACTCCGAGAGAACGTCGCTTATCGAGAAGGCAATGAAAAATGGAAACTAGATCTCGTGTTTCCAAAGAATCGCGAGGATGAGTTGAGTCCGGTTATTATTTTTATCCATGGTGGAGGGTGGCGTAACGGAGATAAGGCTTCAGGAGTTTTTCGAGAATATCCACTCGAGTATGCCTCTCGTGGGTACGTATGTGCTTCAATTAACTACCGTTTAGTCGATGAGGGTACGATTCTTGACTGCATTGCCGACTGTAAGTGTGCGGTTCGATGGTTACGCGCCCATGCAGAAGAGTTTTCAATTGATGTTAATAACTTTGGTGCGTATGGGAATTCGGCAGGTGCACACCTCGTGGCGATGCTCGGTCTCTCAGCGATGCAAGATAAACTAGAGGGCGATGGCCCACATCGTAAATACTCAAGTGCTGTTCAGGCGGTTTGCTGTTCTGCAACGCCGACTAACTTTCGTTTGTGGGGAGAAGAAGTTCGGAGTGGTGGCGGCCGCGCTGCAGCACTCTTTGGTGAGGAGGATACAGAACGGGCTATGGAGTTGGCTTCACCAGTTACGCATGTGACACGTTCTTTACCCCCGTTTTTCATGGTGCATGGTACTGCGGACACAACAGTGCCTGTTCAGCAGAGTGATGATCTTCATGCTCTTTTTCAGGCAAAAAAGTCTCAGGACGTGACCTACCTGCGGATCGATGGTGCTGGGCATGGTGTTTTTCGGCAGCATGCATCTGAAACAGTGCCAGCAATGCAGAAATTCTTTGATCGCGTCCTTCGTGGAGACAGTGAGTAGCGTTGAAAAAGGGCTGAATTCCAGTGTATTTTTGCTCTTGCGCGATCACTTGCTTCGGCGTAGCGTCCTGCCACAATTGTGGAAATGGTGTTACTAACACTCTGGAAGTTGTCATGTCATCGCAAAACAAAGATGAGTTAGACGTTTTTGAGATGTTTTATGCGTCCGTTGGTCCTTCTTTGTGGGACGATCTACGGCAGCCTACGGACGAAGACAATCCGGTCGATGCCATCCGAGAAGTCGTTGAACAGGATGGTTTACAAGCAGATTGCTTTGAGTAAAGCAGGGGAAACTACGACTTTGAAATCTTGAGGCAAAAAAGTTTACTTTTTGCTCTGACGACCATAAATCCTTCAGCAATGGCTGGAGTTGCTCGACATTCTTCGCCAATGTCACGTCTGCCTAGAACCCGAAATTCATCACTATCCACAAGAGTCACCATTTCTCCATCACTCGAAATATTAAGGATCTCATTTCCAATTAGTATTGGTGATGAGGAAAAGTTGCCGCCAACGCGTTCCTTCCATATGATTTTTCCACGTGCCGCGTGGATACAGGTGACGACTCCTTTGTCTCCCCAGAGGTAGAGACGGCCTTCAGAAAACAGCGGTGTTGGAACATAAGGTGCTGTACTCCGAGGTACTTCATAAACAATCTCACCAGTGTCGTTCTTTGTTGAAGGAGGTTTGAAGGCAACAAGAAGGTTACTTCCGCCACCACCACTACCACAGGTGCCTATCAATAAATTTCCAGCACAGATGGGCGAGGAGACGGTTCGTAGAGGAAAGCATTTATTTTCCCAGAGGACGGCACCTGTTCGAGGATCAATTGCATATATGCCATGTGCTTTACTGGTGCAGATAACGCATGGTTCGCTCCCTGTATCTGCCAGAACAAGTGGTGTGGAGTAAGCCGCCTTTTCGGCACCGTCACGTGGTAGCTTCCATCGGACCTTTCCTGTGCTGGCATCAATTCCGACGATAGTCCCCTCAGTGTTCTGCTCGAGCGGGACAATGACAACGTTTTCCCAGACCACGGGTGAACCACCGAACCCGTGCTGGCCTATGTATGGGCCAAGGTCAACGCTCCATCGTACCTTTCCGTCATGAGTCAGGGCTTCAAGCCGAACGTTCTGGCTCGTACCCCACAGCCAATAGATGCCGTGAGAATCGGCCGCTACCGTGCTGGATGCAGAGCTGTTTTGCTTGTGATGGCGTTCTATGGCACCTGGAAAATCACGACTCCACACGAGTTTACCGGTGTGCAAATCGTGGCAAAACAAATGGCGGATTTTGCTTTCTTCATCGGCAGACGTCAGGTAGATTTTTTCATTCCATACGACGGGAGAAGAATGCCCTACCCCTGGCAGATCAGCTTGCCACGTCCAGTCTTCAGTAGTCCATGATGCAGGGAGTGTTTCAGTTGTCACTTTTCCTGTGCCGTCAGGTCCACGGAAACGAGGCCATTGATCAGGAGACACAACTCCAAGTTCAGCACACTGTGCAGACAAGCTCCATGTGAGGAACATCAGGAAGAAAACATGAAGCTTCATTGGTCGTCTTGGCTAAAGGTTAGAAGTAGTAAAAGGCATAAGAAGTAGCATTTCGTTGTGATGCTATAGATCTGGTTCGTTAGTAATGACCAGTTGGTCGCGTACGTCCGTTATCAATTGCTTCCTGCAGTTGTTTTGTAAGAGTATTAGCCTTCTCTGTTTCTGTTTCGTAGAGATTGTTCTTCTCTGATGGATCAGCATCGAGATCAAAAAGCTGGTATTTCGGAACCGTCGTGTTTGCAAGTTCCTGTTCAACGACGACATTGCGTGCTTTACCACGTTCGTGTCGCTGCAATTTCCAGTTGCCAACTCGTATTCCGTAGTTTCCGTTATTCCCGTTGTCCTGTTGAATGAGGTGATCTCGTCCCTCAGCTCCTGCTTTTCCAAGGAGTGCATCACTGACATCTAGACTATCGAGACAGTCGTTATCGTGAATGTGATGGTCGACAATGTGATTGAGGCTTGTTGCCAGATCGATCGTACACACCATTTCATCTGAAACGCCAGGCTTGATAGTACCGGGCCAGCACGTAATGAAAGGAGTTCTTGTTCCTCCCTCGTAGACACTGTATTTGCCTCCTGAGTACGGGCCGGCCGCATGATGAGAGCCATTTTTTTCTATGGCCTGATCTTTGTAGCCGTCATCAAGGACTGGTCCGTTGTCGCTACAAAATACAATCAGTGTGTCATTCGTGAGTCCTTCATCTGCCAGCGTTTGTGTCAATTCACCGATGCACCAATCAAGTTCGAGGATGGCGTCACCTCGGGGCCCAAGTTGTGACGTTCCCTGAAAACGCTCGTGGACGATTCGAGGAACATGACATTCGTGTGCTGCAAAAAACAGAAAAAACGGCTGGCCTTTCGGTCGATCTTTTTGAATGAATTTTTTGCTTTGCTTGACCCATGTGTCCGCAAGGTCCTCGTCCCGAAACCTGGCAGCATTTCCCCCTGTGTAAAAGCCGATTCGACTGATGCCGTTGTGTATTGTCTGGTTGTGTCCGTGCGACCAATCCATTTTAAGCGTGTCGCGTGCAGACACACCCGTTGGTAGGTCTGGCGATGGATTTTTTTTACCAACCCAAAGTGGATCATCGGGGACAAGGTTTTTGACGTGGTGGTCTTCGACAAATACTTGTGGTACCCGATCATTCGTTGTTGGCAAAAGGAAGCATGTGTCAAAGCCAATCTCGAGTGGACCTGGGTTGAGTTCGCCGTTCCAATCGGGGCCATTTGGTCCGCCTAAGCCAAGATGCCATTTGCCAATAACAGCAGTGTTGTAGCCAGCATCACGAAGCAATGAAGCAATCGTGGCTGTTCCAGGTTGGATGATCGCTGGAGCAGTTGGGGCAGCAATGCCCGTTCCTTTTTTACGAAAGGCATAGTTTCCAGTTAAGAAAGAGTACCGAGTCGGTGTGCACGTTGAAGCTGAGCAGTATCCACTGGTGAATCGAAGGCCTTGTTCAGCAAGAGCATCAATATTCGGTGTTGTGATTGCTGTTGCCCCATTGCAGGAGACGTCTCCGTAGCCGACATCATCACCCATGATCACAATGATATTTGGTGTTGTTGTTTCAGCAGCGTGTGTTGGGGCTGTAGCGAACCCTGCGAGTGCTGCCACCAGACAGAGTAATTCAGCAAAAGGGGATACAAATGACTTCATTGATTCATCCTTACTTAAAGCAACGTATGGGTATGCCCAGTATCTTACATGTGATCTGATCAGTCCGCACGGGGTAGTTTCGGTGATGTGATCTATCGCTCTTTTTATTGGACGAGGAGTCGCTTCCACCACTCTGCTGAGGAGCTGGCTTTCACGGTGCCTTGTAGCTCTTTTTCTGCATCAAGCCAGTGAAGGTTGGATTTATAAGTTCGGCCG
>DONH01000290.1 GCA_003509235.1 Planctomycetaceae bacterium | reverse complement strand
GCCGTCATGCTGCTCGGTAGTTTGCGGCAGGGCGTTTGGTCACCTGTCCGTGTTCAACTTCTAGAATTGAATCAGCGAGTGCAAGAGTGCTTGGCCGATGCGTGATCATGATTACCGTTCGGTTCTTGACATAATGAGAGAGAGCTTCATGGATCAGTTCCTCGCTCGCTACATCTATCTGACTGGTAGCTTCATCGAGAACGAGTATCTCGGCATTTCTTAAGAAAGCTCGAGCAAGAGCGATTCGCTGCCTTTGACCACCAGAGAGACGAAAGCCATTTGGGCCAACTTTTGTCTTATATCCGTCAGGAAATTCAGCGATGAAGTCGTGAGCACGGGCCTTTCGAGCAGCTTCTTCAATTTCTTCTTCGGTAGCGTCCCATCGGCCATATCGAATGTTGTAAAAAATCGTTTCATTGAAGAGTTCTGTTTGTTGGGTAACGATTGCGATTCGTCTGCGTAAATCTTTCACTGCTAGTTCCGTGAGCGGAACGTTGTCGAGTTCAACAGTGCCTTCCGTGGGATCGTAAAATCGACATATGAGATTAATAAGCGTACTTTTCCCGCCTCCGTTGGGACCAACTATTGCCACACGTTCACCAAACTCAATGGCGACATTAACATTTTTTAGCACCGTGTCGATGCCATCGTATGAAAATGATACATTCCGCAACGCAATCTCTCGATGCGGTGATGGAAGATAGTACGGGTTTGATTTTTCTTTTAGTTTTGATGGTGTATCTAGAAGTGGATACAGTGATTGTGCTCCAACAATTCCCACGTTTATCCCTGTTATGACTCCAGAGAGTTTTCTGACTGGATCTGAAGCTCCAATAAGCATCCCGAAAAAGACCATGATTCCAGGAACAGTCATTGGTTGTTCTGTCATGGTAACCCCGAAAATTTGGGTTTCCTGATTGATTACCAACCACGCCCCCACGGCGATCGAGGTCGCGACCATACCAATGCCAAGAACCTCAGTAATTGGATTCGCAAGCGCTCGATAAAAGTTGTGACGCAAGCCAATTTTCATCATATGATTTGTGCTGTCCCGAAAACGATCTCGCTCGAAAGATTCCATCGTATAGGCCTGCACAGTGAGCACGTTATTCAGTGCCTCAAGCATCACGTGATGAAAACCAAGTGCTTGAGCAAGAATGTTCTTTGAAGCACTGCGCATTTTTCGATTGAGCCAGACCATTAGAAAACCGACCACTGGAGCCATCGTGAGGCACGCGAGCGTTAGCTGCCATGAAATACATAGAGCCCCGCCCAGGCACGCAATGATTTTCAAGGGTTCGGTAATTGCGCCACCAAACGTAGTCGTAATACCACCCGATAGCATATCGGCTGTGTGGGTGACTTGAGCCATGAAGCCAGCGGAACCATTCTTCATGAATTGCGTACGATCCAACTCAAGAGCTTTGTTAAAAATTTTAACTCGGAGGTCTCTCGATATCCCCATTGCAACGAAACTGACAAGCATTGTGCCGGTGAGGAGCAGGCAGTGTTTTACGAAGGTACTAATGACGATCAGGACAACTACAAGAAGTACGGTCTGAAAAGGGTCTCGAGGAATATAGCTTTCGAGCCATGGCTGGATTGCTTGAGCCGAGGAGAGCATTGCTCCCTGGCCTTTATCCTCGAGTGTGAGTGTGTCTATTTTGTTCTGAATCGTTTGCTGCTCTGCTTCTGTTCTCCCACCACCAGCTAATCGCTCGCGTAGTTGATCAATTTCCTGTTCGTGATTTGCGAGCTCTGATTCAGCTGTTTCTATTCTTTCTTGATTCCAGTCTTGAAGAGATTCTCCGTTTAGGGTGACTTCGATAATTGGAAAGAGTGCTGCAATGTTTGCACCCCACAATCCTGCTACACCAGCAGAACAAAGAAATGCCGCAAGGAGCATTGGCCAGCTTTTTGAAGCATCACGAAGGGCGCGAAGAAAATACTTCATGAACTTGGTTTGATATATCAGGGATTAAAATGGATGAAAAACGCAGGCTGTTACGTCAATGATTTCGGGAAAGGGCAGGTTGCGCCATCTCACCTTTGAATATCTATTCGTCGGAATGGCTCCTTGATTCCAGCTGAATTTATGCATGATGATCTTGGAAGGTTTTCCACCTACGCAAAACGTTATTCTTGCGCAGACTTCGTTAAGCGAAGGAGGAAGGGTAGTCTGAGAGACTGGTCGAAAACAAGCCGAAAACATTGGTTATTCAGCTGTTTGCGAAAGATTTTGTCGCTCTTTAGCCGCATAAAATGTGTTTTCCAGAAGCATTGCAACAGTGAGAGGCCCCACCCCTCCCGGTACTGGTGATATTGCTTCTGCAAAAGGAACGACGGAGTCGTAGTCAACGTCACCGACAAGACGGCTTGTGTCTCCATCTGAAACACGATTTATACCGACGTCAACTACGACAGCTCCAGGCTTCACCATATCGGCCGTGATCAGTTGAGGAATGCCGACAGCGGCTATAAGAATATCAGCTTGCTGGGTGACTTCCTTTAAATTTTCCGTATGGCTATGGCAGACGGATACAGTTGCGTCTCCGCCTGGTCCACGGCTGGCGAGCAGGAGTGCCAGCGGCTTTCCCACAATGTCACTACGGCCAATGATAACGGCATGCTTGCCCCGAGTCTCAATGCCAGCATCCAGTAGCATTCTTTGAACTCCTGCAGCAGTGCAGGGAATAAAGTGAGGTCGTCCTTGAGAAAGGAGCCCAGCGTTGACAGCGTGAAAGCCATCAACATCGCGGTCAGGAGGCACTGCATCGAGCACGGCCCGGGCATCGACATGATCCGGG
>DONH01000279.1 GCA_003509235.1 Planctomycetaceae bacterium | reverse complement strand
TGCGGCAAAGGCTCAACGGCCAGATATCAAGATCATTGCTGTCGAGGCTGCTGCAGCGGCAAGCTTTACCGCGTCACTTGCAGCAGGGGAACCTGTGAATGCACCTGTCCGGCCAACACTGGCTGATGGCCTTGCCGTTGGCAGAGTAGGAGACCGATCATTTGCGTTAGCGGCTCCGCGAGTGGACCGTGTGTTGACAGTCGATGAACAGGCACTTTCTCTGGCAGTCTTACGCTTGCTTGAGCTTGAAAAAACATCATGCGAGGGAGCTGGCGCAGCAGCATTGGCGGCACTCATGGGAAAAGCAGGGCAGGCGTTGAAGGGTCGCAAAGTGGTCCTGCTGTTATGTGGTGGGAACATTGACCCCACAGTCCTCCACCGCGTGATTGATCATGGCCTTGCTCTTGATGGCAGGTTGTGGCGATTTACTGCAACTGTCAGTGATCGACCTGGAGGTATGGCGAAACTGACTCAGGTCATTGCCGACGCTGGAGCAAGTGTTCTGGAAATCAATCATGATCGAGCATTCTCTGGTCCTGAAGTCTTTTCCACAACAGTCGAAGTCACCGTGGAGACAGCCGACCAAGATCATATACAAACGCTTCATGAGCGGCTTCGTGAAGCTGATTTTGAAGTTATTTCTGCCACAGGCTCTCGTTGATGCTCGGCTTCGTCGATCGCTGGCTGTACCGATCGTGTCAACTTTAACGGCATGGTCTAACAGTTTCAGCAAACGCCCTCAATTGAGCCGATGTCTACCATTTGATGTGGTGAGGCTGGTCGTCACCACGCTCTATGGAGGCGGGTATGAGCTATGCAGCAAGCCTAGCGAAAAATGGCATGACAGTTCATGTCAAGCAAAGTTTAAAAAGTGAACAAGGGTTTCCAGTGCAGGAACACAGACGGTTGCGGGCTGAACTGTTGCGGAAGATTGTTGTGCGGGAGCGAGAACGGCAACTTTTGAGAAAAATGGCGCAGTAAAAGTGTGCTGCCGTGCCGGCTGGAGAAAATAATGCAACAATCCGGCCGGAGAGCTGAGCGAGTGAATCGATCGATGCGATTCTTTAGCTTACTCTTCTTTGCAGTCATGATGAATTTTCATGACAGTGGTCATGCAGCATATGGGCAGCAACCTTTCAGCGCGGGTGGCTGGAGTGGAGGCCGTCATGCGCAGCCATTTGATCCAGAACTCTTTTCAGATTATTTACTGAGTGATCAAACACCGCATCCTGCTGTGGCAAGAATCATAGCACCGGAATCCACAGGTGTTTCTTTGGGGTCTGGTGTGCTTGTGGATATCAATGGGTCTCAAGGGTTAGTGCTCACGAACTGGCATGTGATTCGAGACAGTCGTTCTGCAGTACTCGTGCAGTTTGCTGATGGCTTTCAGTCAGCTGGGACGGTGGTACGATTTGATGAAGCATGGGATCTGGCAGCTATTTCAATTTGGAAGCCGAAAGCGAACCCAGTGCCCTTAGCGCAACGAAACCCAATTCCAGGAGAACCGCTTTCCATTGCTGGATATGGTCGGGGAGCCTACCGTGAACAGCGGGGGCGTTGCACAGAATATCTTTCGCCTGGATCAGGGTATCCGAAGGAACTTGTCGAACTGCAGGCACCGGCACGACAGGGTGATTCTGGTGGTCCGATTCTGAATGCTGATGGCAGACTGGCGGGTGTTCTTTTCGGTGAAGGTAATGGTCGAACCGTTGGTAGCTGTGCCAGTCGTCTTCGGGTTTTTTTAGCCAGCGTTGGGTCTGACGGATTTGAGGCAACGCCATCTTCAGTCGCAGCACATACAACGCACCAGGTTCAAAAACAGCCGATGCAATCCACTGAGCTGGCAATGCCACCTGTTCAAGCCTCTTCGCGAAGTCCTCGCATGTATCCCGCAGCTGTCTCATCACCAATGCAGCCAATGCCACAGACGGTTGTGATGCCCTATCAGTCGATAAGCCAGCAGTCGATCAGCCATCAGCCGGCTGCGTTGTGGTCTCTATGGGGAGATTTCCACATTTCGGATGCGATGAAGGCTCATTTTAATATATTCACCAATACAAAAGCATTGTTAACCGCAGTTGCTGGCATGTCTCTTGTGCTGTTTGGGTTGCGACTTATCGTGCGAAGTCGCCAGCAGGCGTCATGAGCTTTGCAAAGCTCAGGCGGGCTTGAGCGAGGCCTCCTGCCCAACTCAAGCCGCCTTCTCGGCCTAAACCTTATTTAATTAGGACTTTGGTTTCTTTGTGACGACGGCCTTGGTGATTGTGACTTCTTGCTGAGGTCGATCACCGGCACCGGTTGGAACGGCACCAATTGCCTTGACAACCTGAAGGCTGGCATCATCTGCTGTACGACCGAATGCCGTGTACTGGCCGTCAAGATGAGGGACTTTTTCTAAGCAGATAAAAAATTGACTGCCTGCTGAGTTGGGGTCACTCGTCCGCGCCATTGAGAGAACGCCAGGTTCGTGAGGGGTGTCATTGAATTCTGCATCGATTTCGTAGCCTGGCCCACCTCGGCCACTGCCTTCGGGACAGCCTCCTTGAATCATGAATCCGGGGATAATGCGATGGAAGCATCCAGCGTCATAAAAGCCATTTTCAGCCAGCGAGACGAGGTTGCGGACGTGGCCAGGAGCATTCGTAGAATCGAGCATGAGTCGAATAGGACCGGCTGATGTTTCAAGTGTGACTTCGTAGTCGAATCCATCAAGATCAAGCGCTTCGGCGGCTTGTTGCAATTCACTGGCAGAGGGCTTTGCCATTCGTTCTCCTTCTCGAGATACTAAAGGTAGGGTGGTACATGCTACTATTATGAAAGCGTTTCCGCGGAACAGTCAGTAGATCAAAGTATATGCAAAACCAATCTGATACTACATCGCTCGGCAGTGATCTTTCAGGTCGCACCCTCGGAGGATATCGGCTCCTTCGCAAACTTGGAAGTGGTGGCATGGCAGATGTGTACCTTGCGGAACAATTTTCACTCAATCGGCGGGTTGCAGTGAAAGTCCTACGTCCTGCAACACTGATGCATCCTGAGGCAGTTGATCGTTTTGCCCAAGAGGCCCGTGCAGCCGCAGCGCTTATTCATGGCAATATTGTGCAGATTCATGAAGTCGGCTGTGTCGAAGGTATCCATTTTCTTGCTGAAGAGTTTGTTGCGGGGCCGTCACTTCGTGCATGGCTTAAAGAGCAGGGGCCGTTGGGTCCTGATGCCGTGCTGAGCGTCTTGATGCAGGTGGCAGCAGCGTTGGACTGTGCGGAAG
>DONH01000336.1 GCA_003509235.1 Planctomycetaceae bacterium | reverse complement strand
GTTCTTCCGTCTTGTCGTAACGGCTATACCACCATGCCATTCTCATACGTACCACCATCTATTGATGGCTTGATCTTCAGTGAATATATACCCCAGCGTCCTGCCGTAGCGATCTTAGCCGCTGGAACGGGCTAGATAATCGCCGGGAGCAGGAGCTTTGTACGGATAGTATGGCTTATTTCTCTTCACTGAAAACTCCAGCTTTGTATTGCCGATTCACATATCAATAGATAGTTTTTTTGAGAGTATTTAATGGCATCTGAAGTCTGCAAACATTGCCAAGATGATCTAGCGGAGATCGATGATGGCCTAGCGGCATACATCATGGGTGTTGTGGATGATATCCAGGTGGCTCCTCTCATAAATCGATGCCCTTTATGTCGAGTCAAAACGATCAATATACCACCAGCTACTATTAGGCGAGCAAGATTCCTTGCTATTAGTGCGGCGATCATTATTGCTTATGGTGCATGGAACTCTTTCATGTACCGCGAAGCCATGCAGAAATCTGAGAAGGTGCAACTTCCAGAAGTAACTGAACGAATCGGTAGTATCGATAAAGACATGAAGTAGCTCTCAGCCAGGTCGCTAACAGCAAAAACTGATCTGCCACAACGGGGCGAGTGTTTTCAGAGAACATATGTCTTCTCCCTACAGTTCACTCTTTTGGGCTTCTTTTACTACATTATCATGGGGTGTTAGTGGCGGCAGCATCTTGTCTCTTTTTTAATGAGTTTTACGATCGCTTTTAATGCGATTGCGTATAGCAACCCGTTTTTCTTGCCTGGCGCCCGCTACCGTACTGCCGGTGTCGTGTGCTCATACAAAATTTTCCTGCTGATAACGACTGTCTGCCGATAGTACTCATGTTCCATTAGGCGATGGCGTTTAAAGGTCGAACCGGTTTGTGTGCTCAGCCCGGTTCGAACTTTTATATTTGTCGTCGGTTGGAGGCCGTTTCCGAAAACTTTTATCTGTTCAGTTCTTCGGTAAGCAACTCTCTAGGAATCAGGGGGCCAACTGCTGTCGAATCGATTCCATACCGCATGATGGTACGCCTGTGTTCCCATTTTCATATGCTCAATCCGGATTCCAGACGGAACAATCACGACAGGCGGTTGGTACGGTTTGTTCCTGTTTTCTCGGTGTTAGCTCCGCCGCGGCAATTAATTGGAGTGAATGCCTCTAATCTTCCGGTTCTACTTTCCGTAGGTATTTCCAAGTCCGGGTCGATTGTCCGTTGGCTTTACGTCACACATCGCATCATACACCTTGCGAACTCCTTCAACGAGCGTTTTGACGTCTTTTGGCTCAAGGACATGCAGTTTCTGCATTGATCTCCAAGAGCTCAGAATAAGATTTTTTAAGAATTCATTTTTTTTGACAGTGCGACCACTCTTGCGGAGCATCCAGTCCTCATTGCCGTGGTTGGCATCCCAGTCACGCCATTTCTTTGACATGCTGAGTGTCTCCTCAATACGAATCTCGAGCCCACCGCGGAGTTTTCCTGTTTTCGGATCAAGGAATGTTCGGATCTCACTGTCGCCGATCTTGCTGAGTGCTTCGGCGACAATTTCGAGGACAACGTTTGTTCCGACCATGCCCTGTTTCATTGCACGATCGAGGACAGGGCGGAGAAGATCAGCGAGTGTCTGTCGATTGAAATTCGCGATTGTCAGCGTTGCTGGTGAACGAATCATCGAATGGGTCCTGTTTTGCCACGAGCGTGATTTTTCAACGCAAGCAAAAAGTGTACGTTCTCCAAAAACCTTCTGAAAACAGATATACCACGCACTGTACAATATCCTCAAATACACTACCAGCAGATGGGAGAAGCCGATCATTGGGAAGAGCCTTCGGGCTGCATTGCAGGCTGCCTCTTGACGTGCGACTTCGACACAAAAAAACAGCTCTTTTGTAATCTTGTCTCAGAAGTGTCTCATTGCCCGTCTCAGATTCTCAGTGTTTGCACCATCTTGGTGAGAGGGGGTATTCTTCAAAGCCTTTCCTGCAAAACTCGCCTAGGTGACTTCATGATACGAATATATCCTTTTACCGCATTACGACCTTCATTTGAGGATGCTTCGGAAGTCTCGAGTGATCCCTACGACGTTATTTCAACAAGTGAAGCAAGGGAGCGCGCAGCAGGGAAACCAAAGTCATTTCTTCACGTCGTTCGCTCGGAGATTGATTTTCCGGTGGACACAGACTGTCATGTACCAGAGGTTTATGAAAAAGCGAGTGACAATCTTCAGGGCATGATTGTTGACGGGGTGCTGCAGCGAGAGTCACAGCCAAGCATTTACTTGTACAGGCAAGTACGAGAGGGCATTGCCCAGGTGGGTGTTGTTGGATGCGTCGAGACAGAGCAGTATCGGACTGGTGAGATTCGAAAGCACGAGAAAACAAGACCAGATAAAGAAGACGACCGGACTCGTCACTTACTTGCTACCGCGAGCCATGCCGAGCCAGTTTTTTTATGCTTTCGTGATGAACCAAATAAGGGCATAACCATTCATTCGATGATGGAGGCTGATATGGAGTTGTCACCTCTGTTTGATTTTGTTGCTCCAGATGGTGTTCAGCACACAGGCTGGTGCGTGGCTGAGCCAGCGAGGTATGTGTCGGCATTCGAACAGCTGAACAGGCTTTATATCGCGGATGGTCATCATCGATCAGCTGGGGCGGAGCGTGCAGCAACAGCATCCAAGCAAGCAGATGCAAATGCTAGTGACGAAAAAGAATATGGACGGTTTCTGGCAGTCGTCTTCCCTCACGACCAATTGAGAATACTGCCCTACAATCGCGTTGTAGCAGATCTGAACGGACTTTCTGCAGATGAGTTTCTTATCAGGTTGCGGGCAGTGGGTTCACTTGAGCGGGCAAAGGCTGGGACGCCAAAAAGTCCGGGGCAGGCTCTGGTTTTTGTGGCAGGAGGGTGGTGGCTTCTTACATTCCCGGAGCTATCGATAGATCGAAATGATCCGATAGCAAGTCTCGATGTTGCTCTGTTGCAGGACCGAGTGCTCTCGCCGATTTTAGGTATTGGTGATCCACGGACAGATTCACGAATTGCTTTTGTCGGAGGCGTCCGTGGTTGCGAAGAATTAGAGGAGCGTGCGGGTGACAAAGGTGTTGCTTTTTCCATGCACGCGACGAGTGCGAATGAACTACTCGCGGTTGCGGATGCAGATGAAATCATGCCACCAAAAAGCACATGGTTTGAGCCGAAGCTTCGTAGCGGTCTTTTTGTACATGAGTTCGAAAGAGTCGATGGCGCAAAGGCTTGATTGCAAAAAAAGCGGGCTGCCATGCTCCAGCCGGTGTAGGTTTTCGATGCGGCCAATGTGTGAACCGCGGGCCTGCGTGGTCACTCATAGTACCGCTAACGAGGAGCAAATAGGCCAACGAGAAGCCTGAGGGGGCAGGAGTGTACGCTTTTGATTCAATTCAGGTGTTCACCCGATTCTTTGGCAGACACGCTTGGATAAGAGTCGGAAATTGATTATCTGATGAACGAACAAGAGCCCGAATTGAGCAGCAACGGCTTAGGGGCTCAAGCGTAAATGGGAACGTTATTCAAATCTGCTACGACTGGAGCCCAAAGTGCCAGAGAAACAAATTTCTGATCTTTCACGAAGGAAATTTCTTGCTCGCATAAGTTCAGGAGGAATGGCACTTGGTGCTGTTGGTGCAGCTATGAAGCGATCCTTGCTTCGTGCAGATGATGCTCCTGTGGATGCCTCTGGAAAAGTGATTGCCGGATTTGAAACGAATGAGCCAGCGGCAAAATCAGACGGATTGTGGAAACCTTTCTCTGATCGAAAAATACGTGTTGGTATTGCAGGATACGGTCAATGCAAATTTGGTGCACAATTTGGCTTCCAAGATCATCCGAATGTTGAAGTTGCTGCTGTGACTGATTTGATTGGTGATCGCCGTGCGGAGTTGGCGAAGGCATGTCGCTGTGAGAAAGTGTATGAGTCCTGTGAAGCAATGCTCAATGACGATAGCATTGAGGCGGTTTATATCGCAACGGATGCGCCGAGCCATGCAGAACTAGCGATCACCGCACTGCTTCGTGGCAAGCATGTGGCGTCTGCGGTACCTGCCGTTTTTGGCTCTCTTGGAGATGCCGATAGACTTTTCGAGGCCGTCAAGAAGACGGGGCGTCACTACATGATGTTTGAAACATCATGCTTCCATAAAGATCTCTACGCATGGCACCGCCGGTATGATGCAGGAGCCCTTG